>JABBBA010000382.1:0-4536 GCA_018607685.1 K189A clade bacterium
ATATCAATGGGCGGCTCTGGAACAAGCTTTTGCATCGCCTTGTAGTCCGAGTAGCAATCCTTGTAGTACTTTGGCTTGAGCTTTTTTGCCTCAGCTGACACGGGTATAACAGCAATAGCCGTTATAAGCAGAAGTGGAACTATTTCCATAACGTTGACTCCTTATCCAGACGGGTTCTGTAAAACTACTGTTGATGTCATCTAGTCTTTCAGGATCTGGCATTATCTTCAAGCGGCTGAAAAAGGATGATAGAAGAGCCTGTCAATGGAAAAAAAGAGCGAATGATCAGGTTTCGTCAGCGCAATCCCCTTCGCAAATAAAATCGCATACGTCTGAAGCGATGACGCGTCCGTCAACCGGTTACTAGAACGGCAATGACTTAGGCTAGAATGCTGACTGACGCCACTTTTCGGACAAAACAATGCCTGACAACTCAAGCACTAATACAGAAAAAGTCGACCAAGCAGTAGATGTTGCCATCCGGCTGACCCTACTCGGCTTGATTGTCTATGCCTGCTATCTGCTGATCAGTCCCTTCCTGCAACTCCTGATCTGGGGTGCTGTCCTCGCGACCGCCATCTACCCGCTCTACGTTAAGCTTGTACCCCGGCTTGGTAACAAGGAAGGGATGACGGCAACACTCATGGTAGTCGTCACACTGTTGCTACTGATTGTTCCAATATATGAGCTGACGATCTCTTTTGTCGACACGATGCAGTCCCTGAATGCACGTTTTGAAGCCGGCACCTTGACCGTGCCACCACCGGGCGAATCAGTTAGGGAATGGCCTTTCATCGGAGAGCGAATCTTTAATGCCTGGTCCATGGCTTCAGTCAACCTCGAGTCCATGATGAATCAGTACCAGGATGAACTTTCCCAACTCAGCAAGCGGGCAGTGGGTCTGGTGGCTGGTCTTGGTGGTGCAGTCGGCAGCTTTATCATATCCACAATTGTCGCCGGTGCATTCCTGACTTTTGCCACCGAGTGTTATGAGTATGCCGTCAAGGTCTTGAATCGCCTCGCCAACGATAAGGGAAGAAACCTCGTAGATCTCGGTACAGCCACTGTCAGAAGCGTCGCCCAGGGTGTGATTGGTATCGCTATCATTCAGGCCTGCGCATCGGCACTTGGTCTTGCCGTGATGGATGTACCCGCCTATGGCGTTTGGGTGGTTCTGATTCTCGTACTCGCGGTTGTACAGTTACCACCCCTGCTGGTACTGGCACCTATTGTTGTTTACGTATTTTCCGTCCATGAAACTGTTCCGGCGGTCATTTTTGCTATCTATGCATTGATTGTGAGCGGTAGCGACACCTTCCTTAAACCACTGTTCCTTGGCCGAGGCATGGATATTCCTATGCCGGTGATCCTGATTGGGGCAATTGGCGGCGTAATAGTCATGGGAATACTCGGCTTGTTTATCGGCGCAATCGTACTCGCCGTTGGGTACACAATGTTCTCCAACTGGCTGGACGACTCGCAGACCACGCCGGACCCAATTGAAGAAAGTCAGCCTAATGAGTGAACTCTAACGAAGGTCCGAATAAAATCCGCTGCAAAGAAAAAGGGACCTGATCGGTCCCTTTTTTATCGAGCCTGCTAACTTTTCGGTGTGAGCTCAGCCCTAAGCGCCGACCCATCCAGAGTGAAAGCCGTATGGCACCCTGTGCGGAATAAGAACTCGCGCAACCGGGTCACCATCGAAATTTTTCGCATCGATAATAATGCACTCACTCTGATTGACGTTTTCATCTTGAATGAAGCAAATGACATATCCGTCGTCTTCATCTGTTGAGCCAACTTTTGGCGCAAAGACTGCTTCGCCGACATAACGTCCTTCACCGAAATTATGATGTTGTGTTTCACCGGTTTCCCGGTCGAATTTCATAACCGACTTGAAAGTAATAGCGCGGGTCTGATCGAATTCGGAAGAGTAGGTATAGCGCGTTTTCGCCCCTGCATAGTTTTCATTGATACGAGAAAAGTCTGAATAATATTCGTGCAGTGGACCCTCAGTGATTTCCCCCGTCTTAACATTGATGCGCCATTCATACATTTGACCCAACACGTCAGTGGGGTCATCTGTATCGATTTCCACTGCGCCGATGATGTCAGAAGCTTTCGAACGACACGCTTGAACCACTAGTATGTCACCCTCCTCCCAGGCATTTGCTGTATGGATCACGACACCGACGTCCACAGTAAACCACTTAACATCTTCGTCCGACCCATGGCGCGGCATAATGCCAATGCGAGAACCGTGTTCGGGTTCAAATCCAAGCGGGGACTTACCTTCCATAGCCGCTTCAATGTCAAAGGTGAGCGGGAAATCGAGGAAAATCGAATAATTTCTTGAGCACGCGAAATCGTGCATCATCACGCCCTTGGGAATGGTGATTGGCGTTGAATGAACCAGAGCGCCTTCCTTGTTAATGACGGAGTAGGTCACAAAAGGTGGGAACGGACTGTAGCCAAAGGTCATCATTTCCCCTGTGCTCGGGTCGACCTTCGGATGAGCAGTGAAAGCATGTGTTAGCTTACCGTCGAAATTTGTTGTGCCGACGGTACCAAGATCAGGCAAGCTCAGGATATGTGGGTCTGAGCCTTCGTGCAGGGCATATAGTGTCCCATTGTGACTAACGAAAGCTGTATTCCCTGGGTTCTTGCCGGCTGGGGCACCCTCTGGTGGTGAAGCCGCGCCGCCGTCCATCATGCCGTTCATACCTCTCCACAGCCAGCGGTCTTCTTTTCGCTCCCACTTCAGTCCTTCTGTATCGACAAAACGATTACGATAGGTCGCTTTACCATCCTCGAATTGAACCGCATGCACCATACCGTCGCCATCGAACCAGTGGTATTTCTCAACATTTGAAACATAGACAGGGTTTGGTCCGATCCTCAGATAGTTACCCTTCAGGTCGGCGGGGATTTGACCAAGGACCTGCAGGTCTGTGTCGACATGTTCCTCCTGTACCGGCCCATAATTACCCTCAAGGAAGTAGTTCCCTTCGAACACGACTTCTGGTTCAGGGTTCATCTTTTGTTGAGTTGTCATTTTTTTCTCCTGCAATGCTTAAATTTATACTAGCGGTTTCTGTACTGGCGACCCTCGGCGGGAAATCACGCCTAAATTTGAAATGGTGATGCCTGCCACAGACGAAAACGGCACAATGGATGGGGTTATTTTTCCGTTAAGGTTTTAATGTCCAGTAGCGCTTTATCGAACTGCCCCCTACGGCGTGCCATGTCTTCATCCCTCGCAGCCTGGTCAGGTAAGTTCGACACATCATAAACAACCGTGTAGACAACCGTGGAACTGTTATCGTCAACGGGCTTCGCTTCCATAAACCCATGGTAGAGATTATAAAACTGTCCTTCATCGACTGGTTGAGCGTACCCATAGGAAAGATCTGTCTGGGCTACCATGATCTCCGTGATCGCCCCCCCCAGTAGCACGCGAACAGTACCGATGTTGCCGTCGCCCGAAATGATTTCGCACTCAATATTCGCCCACACACCAATGTCGCAGTAGCCACCTACCATCGCCCAGACTTCATCGGCAGGCCTTTCTACATCAATGCTCATTTCAAGGCGTACATATTCCGGTTCTGCAATTGCCGTCTCAACAGCAAGCAGGCTGTAGAATAAAATGGTTGCCAGTAAAATATTCTTCATTTTTTATCCAATCAAGTATCAGGGCGTTATTCGACTTCAAACACCAGCAGCGCATTGCCAGGCATCTTTCCTGCAAAACCATAGCCGGAATTCACGATCAGTTGACCATTAAAGGCAATCGGTGCTGCACCGCCACCAAAGGAGCCACCTTTCGCTTTACCACCGCCTAATGAATCAAACTCAATGGCGGTATCTTTATCCCAAAGAATACTACCTGTTTCAGCATCAAAGATGCGCAGATGACCGTCGTTGCTACCCGCTACAACGATCTCTTCCATGACGGTAATGGCCGCGGGATAACCAGGCTGGCACAACGGCTGATCCTCGCGGCAAATGTTTTCAGCCGGTGACTTCCAGATGTACTCACCGTTTCTCAGATCCAGTGCGTACATGCCTGGTCGGGGCGCTTCCGGATACTCGCGCCCGTCCGGGGTATCGCTGATGGGGACAAACAAGCGTCCGTTGTCAGCAGCCATCCCGAAATAAACGCCAGCGTGTATACCGCCACGCCCCACCTTGGTTGTCCAGACGGCTTTTCCGGTGTCCGGATCAATGGCGTGCACGACGCCCGACTTCTGACCGCCAATGACGTATTCGTTACCCTCTATATCCTGCGTCAGCAGGGTTCCGGCACCAAAGTCAAAATCCGGACCATCTTCCACGGGGCAGTTGGCGTCTTCTTCCTGCCCACAGGCAACATTCCAGGCATCACCGACCGTGGCCTGATACACCCAGTTGACGTCACCCGTCGTTAAATCAAACGCGATTACCGCATCGCTCTCGCCACTGGCGGGTGACGAATAATTCTCGCCTGTACCGACGGTCAGCTGATTGCGCTTAATATCAATGGCTGGGCTATTC
>JABBBA010000382.1:4546-7014 GCA_018607685.1 K189A clade bacterium
CAATCGTATAACCCCGCCACTTTTGCTCGCCGGTCCGCGCGTTATAGGCCACGACGGAGCCCCTAAAGTGACAGCACTCATAGTCAGGCTCTGCAGCGGGTACTACTTCGAGCGACGAGACCGGAACATACAAGGTGCCATCATAAAGTGATGGCGTACCCGTCAGCGTGGTATTCGGATGTTCATCGGGTTTCGCTCGCCACTTCAGCTCTCCGGTTATCGCATCAAGCGCGTACAGATTTCCAATAAGATCGCCAAAGTAAGCCATCGGCTCAGCGGCTGTATCTCCACTCTCCCATGGGCTGATCACCATTCCGGTGCGCACCTCAGCTGAAGCCTCAAAGGTCCAACGGGCACAACCCGTCTCACGATCAAACGCATAAACCGTACCCCCATGACTCCCCACATAAAGTGCTCCACCGGCCAATGCGGGTTGAGATCTGGTACGTAAGGCGCCTGGGAAGGCATAGACCCATTTCAACTTCAGGGAATCGATATTCTTTTTATTCAATCCTGCTGTTTCAGCAGGAATCGAATGGGTGCTGGCCTGAGTCAGGCCCCAACTTTCAAAAACAGGTGGCTCGTTATAGTCAAAACGATTTGACTCACCCTGGCATTGTGCCGGCGGTGGACTCGCCGTCATGTCACCCATTTCACCACCACCTAAAAATTCAGCGACGGCAATTTTATCGTCATCAGATAACCCTGCAGACTGCGCCTGCATAACGCCGCGGGTTAACGCACGGTGGATGGAATCGGGTGACATCAGCAACAGCATGGCTCGCTGAGGTGCCCGGCCAATACCTTGCTCATGGCAACTGGCGCAGTTTTTCGTATAGATCATGCCTGCCGGCGTGGTCGTGTCAGAGAGCGTAAAATCCGATGACAATTCTGGGACGGTGACCGTTTCAGTTGAACCCATGGATGAGTCGACTTCGTCGGTTTTCGGCTTACTACAGCCAGCCAATCCAAAAGCGACAAGACATGAAATGACAGATAATATTTTGATGCGCATCTCAGTTTTCGTACCCGATGAAAAAACCCTATTGAAGCATCAAATGACTGCAACCGCTAACGGCCGCAATACATCCCGATAATGCAAGGCTAGCCTGCGCTTCAGGCCGTATCAAATTCCAGATGCAGGTGCCAGGGTTCAATGCGAATTGCTATAGGTTGCGGGTTTGAGCCAGGTTTAAATCGTGGATTCTTGATGACTTCCATCAACAGCTTCGTGCCGATGACCGTCTCTGCGCGCGCAAGCTGATAACCGACACAAAAGTGCGGGCCGAGCCCGAACCCAAGATGCCCTGCCATGCCATCCTTGAAATAGCCTGATCGGAGCTCCTTGCTGAAATAAAGATCATCTCGAAACAAGTTGAAGGTATCCGGGTCTTTAAAAACTCTTTCATCCCGGTTGGCACCATACAGAGATAGATGCACATACTCACCCGCCGGGATGGTTACGCCGTGCAGTGTGAAGTCATTGATCGTTTTCCGCGTCTGCGCACCCGCCGGGCCATGGATACGCATCATTTCAGTGAACGCACGATCGAGCAATTCGGGATCCTGCTGCACGGCCTGCCATTGATCCGGGTGAGCCAGCAACTGGTACCAGAGGTTAGCGATGGCCTTGTCAGTGGTTTCTGCCCCGGCGACCAGTATCAGACTGGCAAAAGATTTTATCTCCGCGGGTGTCATGCGCTTACCGTCGACCTCGGTTACCGCCAGTCGTGAAAGCAGATCATCGCCGGGATTTACGGATCGCGCTTCAATCAGCGGATCAAGATAGGCATGATATTCAGCGTTGGCTTTTTGGCCGGCAATGCGAAGTTCCGGTCCGCCGCTAATGCCGTTCATCATCGCAGGGTACCAGCCATGGAACATCTCATGGGCTTCCTGCGGTAAATCGAGCACATCCAGGATGACGTTCAACGGCAATCGGGTCGCGAAATCATCGACAATGTCGATTTCGCCCTTCAAGGCCGCCTGCTCCGCAATCATTGTCGCCTGCTTTGCAGTGAATTTCTCAATCAGCGCCATTGCGTTGCGCTGTATAATCGACAGCAACGGCTGCAATTTCCTACCGACAAACTCAGGCGCAACCACACCGCGAAGCTTGCGATGTACCTCACCGTCAAATTCCATCAGCGTCGGCCCAAACACCTGGCCAATATGGTCACCATTGGGTGATGCTGAAAAGTTTTCAGTATCAGCGAAGATATTCATCACATCTTCGTACCTGGTCACCATCCATTGCTTCATCAGCGGGTTGTAATAGACCGGCTGCTCGTCTCTCAATAGTTTCAGTGTCGGGTAAGGGTTATCTGCATATTCTTTGCTAAAAAATATATTCGAATCAAGATCGGTACTGGCGGCCATGAAAACCTCGCTTGCTTGCAGGTGAGTCCATTTCAGCCTAGTGTTCTATTGGTTCGGAGTAAAGCGTCATAACAGGAAAAGTTTTTCTG
>JABBBA010000311.1:0-3125 GCA_018607685.1 K189A clade bacterium
ACCATCCTTGCCTATCTCATCGTTGCCGTGCCTGGATTTGACTGGACGTTATCGCGGCGAGTCGAAGTGTTAACCGACAAACTTGACCGGAATATTTTCAAAGCTGTTGAAGATGAAGCAGGACGTCGACTGCCGCTGGTGTTTGGTTTACTGGCGGTCGCATACGCCTTCACGATTTATGAGCAGGCGGCCTATCTGGGATCATGGATTGTGTCCCTGCCGTTGTTTGTCCTGTCTTTTTTCATCGCGCGCGGCCGGGAACAACTGCTGTGGCTTCCATGGGTGCTTCTCGCTGGACAGTGCATTGCCTGGGTGCTTCCTCTCTGGCATTTAACGGGAGACGGCTGGGATTTGAAGCAACTAACCCAGGCAGAAGGGCTTCCCTTCCTGAGGGATCTGCTGGTTTGCGGCGTTGTGACTGTCCTGTTGTCGTTGTGGAACTGGAATGCCTGCCGCTTCAAGGCGGTTTGGGCTTCTCTGGCGACGGTGGGTCCCTTCCTGCTGCTGACCCTGGGTTATTTACTGACCTCAAGGTTGACCGAGAGCTGGCACTGGAGCCTTGGTACCGCGCTTCCTGCGCTGGCTGTCATGGCGCTTGCGACCACCGTTCGCAGAACGAAGAATCTCGACTCCCTCGTGGTTTGGCTTTTTGTTGCCGGTCATTATGGCCTGGCACTGGCGGCATCCATGTTGTTTAACCAGGCCAGCCTGACACTGGTGATTGCACTTCAGATGGTCTCACTCGCATGGATTATCAGGTCTTTCGAACTGCCCGAGATCGACTGGCTGCTGAAGCTGGTAGTCGGGGTTGTGATTATCCGGCTAACGTTCAATCCCTGGCTGGCGACCTATCCCAGCGAGGTTCACTGGCCGCTTTATAGCTATGGTGGTGCAACGCTTTGCGCTCTAGCTGCTATGTTCTTGCTGAAGGCAACGCCTTCCATCGCGAAGTGGTGCGAAGCTGCAGCATTGCATCTGTTTGTTTTGACACTATTCGCAGAACTTCGCTACCTGTTTCACGAAGGGGAGGTGTTTGCGTCGGATTACACTTTTGTAGAGGCATGCACCTACATGGCGCTCTTCGCAGCGCTGGGTCTTGTGTACTATCGTAGAAGCCTGGTGAGCGAAACCCTCAGACGACTGTATGAGCTGTTTTCGACCGGGTTGATTATTCTGGGCCTGTTGAATTACCTCCTCATCGGTTGGAATACACTGGAGGGTGATTCGTGGATAACGAACTCGATTGGTACCACCCCCATGTGGAATATGGCATTGGTCGCCTACGGGATTCCCGTTATTGCAGGTGTGCTTTTCGCATTGTTTTACCAACCCAGGTATCGCAGAAAGTCGCTCGCTTTTGCGGGGCTCGCATTATTTGTACTGATCAGTATTGAGATAAGACATCTCTGGGCCGGGACGATTGATCTCGGATATCCAGCGATGCGTGATGGGGAGTTATATACCTATTCTGCTGTCTGGCTGGTGATCGCAATAGGCACTATCCTTGCCGGGTCATGGCGCCTGGGTCAGGACTGCTATCGCGCCGGTATGGCGCTCCTGGCGTTAGTGATTGCGAAACTATTTCTGGTTGATATGTCAGGGTTGGAAGGCCTGTTAAGGGTCGCGTCGTTCATGGGGCTTGGGCTTAGCCTGCTGGCGATTTCCTATATTCACCAGAAGTTCACGGCACAGAAACCGAGTTCGGAGTAGTTGTGCAAATAAAGCAGTACATACCAAAACCTATCAAAAGAATTCTGCAGTACAGCTACGATGGCTGGTTTGACCTTGTTGATTTTGTGCTGGGTCGTCGGCACCCTATGGTGCCTGCGCGCAGGCACACATTTATTGGACGCGGCGATTTCATTGCAGACGGTAATGCGTTCCGCGAAACGCTGGTTCAGCTCACCGGGCTCACCCCCGATCAACGTGTTCTCGATATTGGCAGTGGCCAGGGCCGTATGTCTCTGCCGCTCACTGATTTTCTTTCAAAAGAAGGTGCCTACACGGGTCTGGAGATTGTGAAGAGCGGTGTTGACTGGTGTGAGCAAGCCTACGGCGACTATGCAAACTTCACCTTTATCCACGCGGATGTCTTCAACAGCTACTACAACCCAGGGGGACAATACCAAAGCGCCGACTACCCCTTCCCCTTTCCTGATGATGAGTTTGATGTCATGTTTCTTGCCTCGGTTTTCACCCATATGCACCCGGGCGATGTTGCACACTATCTGGATGAAATCTCCCGATGCCTCAAACCCGGAGGACGTTGCCTGGCGTCTCTATTCCTTCTTGGTGATGAATCCAGGGCCGCCATCACTCGTGGAGAAAGTTCCGTCGCCTTTAGATTTCCAGTAGATGAGTTTTCGCTCTCTGCGACAGAACTTGATCCTGAGAATGCGATTGCGATTGATGAAGGCTTTATTCGATCGGCCCTCGAGAAAAGTGGTTTGAGAATAGAGGGTGAAATTCACCGGGGTAGCTGGTCAACCAACCTACCCGCCATGTCACTTCAGGATGTGGTCGTTGTTACTGTGTGATAGTTGGCTAAGGTGATATGGCGGTGATTTCGATTATTGATCTCTACCAAGGCGTAGTTAGCTACTGGTTCCCCAATGGAATAGGGTTTGGTTCCCAGCACAAGCTCTTCAAAGCGTGTTCGAGCTGTTTTCTGTTGTTCTGTGTATTTCCCGTTTCGAGGGGTAAGTTCAAGATACTGATCCAGTATCAGCTCGCTTCTCTTCTTCTTGTAGGACAGTAAGTCGTCGTGGATTTGCGTGAGCAGATCTAAAGCCTGGCGGCTGTACACTGCGTACGTGTAACTTCTGGCGTGATGGGGCTGGTAGGTTTTCTTGGTGGTGATATTACCGACACCTGAGCTGTTTTTGACAAACTCTAGGAGTTGGATTTCGGTACTGCTGATGGTTATGGCCAGGCGTCTGTTTTCGTTCCGGTGTTTCCGTTGGAGAGTAATAGTTCCTTCGCCATCGATGAGTCCGGCTATGTATGCGGCGTCTTTGACGGATAGTTTGTTAGTGGTTTTGTACCTGATCTACTTTCTCCTCAAGAGGTAAAAGTTTCGTTCAATACGACAGGGCCAATCGCGACCTGTGTGACAGATGTCACAC
>JABBBA010000311.1:3135-4935 GCA_018607685.1 K189A clade bacterium
GGGTCGTTTTTGGTGGAGGCGGCGGGACAGCTGGTTCCATAACTTTCGTTATGGGCTGGACTATTCCTTCACCTGTAACGACATTCATCGCAACAGGGGAGAGCGTTTGTGGTGTTACCCACCCTAGTACTTCATATCTTATCCGAGGATAAGGTTTAGAAGCCTATGAGTCTCTAGCCGGCTTACTGGTTTCCCATTCACCGGACGGCGTTGGCATGGTGCGTTAACACTTTAGCGTTCACCGTATGAGCTCTCTGTTTCCATTGGGAATCACTTCCCAAGGCGACCATTTAAAATCGAACCCGCGTCCGCCAGTTCTCTGCCTTCAGCTCTACATGTTTATTTTGTCAATTGTTTAACTTTCCACTGGCCCGACAAACAGGGATTGAAAAGCGAGCTTGCTTTAAGTTTAACTGCATCAACCACAAGCGGGGTCTGGCAGCGGTCCCATGAGTCGCGCACCCGGTTTGAATACATGGGCACATTCGCCCCGGGTCAAGCTAATCTAAAAAGTTCTTAAAAAGAGTTTTTAGGCAGCTAGTGCGTAGTTTTCGTCATTGGCAACTATAAGAAGTTACAGCGATTTATTTACGAGAGTCACTACCCTCTCGACATGCACTTCAGGTTTCGCAACCGGCGTCGAAGCCAAGTCGCCCCCTTAAACTATATTGTAACACTTCTTTATATTGGGGGGGTTGTGGAGAATTCAAGGGGAGATCCCTTGGGTCGAGCGCGACCCCGGTCGCTCGGGATGACCCTGAGGGTCAGGTCTGGTTTTCTTTCATGACGCGGGATTTGTCCCGTGCCCAGTCGCGCTCTTTCAGGGTTGCCCGCTTGTCGTGCTCCTTTTTACCGGAAGCCAGCGCGATTTCGCATTTCACTCTGTTTGATTTCCAATAGAGCGAGACAGGGATGCAGGTCTGGCCCTTTTTCTGTGTGGCGCCGATCAGACGGGCTATCTCGTTTTTGTGCAGGAGTAGCTTCCGGGTTCTGGTTGGGTCTGCTTCTACGTGGGCTGCGGCAGATGCCATGGGAGTGATGTTGCAGCCAAGAAGAAAGGCTTCACCGCCCTTAAGCAGGATATAGGTATCCCCGAGCTGGCATTTGCCTGCTCTAAGCGACTTCACTTCCCACCCTTCCAGAGAAACGCCAGCTTCGAATCGATCATGTAAGTAATAGTCGAACGTGGCCTTCTTGTTCCGGGCGATAGTGTTGGATTGTACCTTCGGCTTTTTTTTGCCAGCCACAATCGGTTACTCGTTCCTGCGGGGGCGCCATTATATACATTTGTCTGGCCAGGAGTAGGTGTGAGGTTAGAGGGAGATTTCCCGGTGGTGGCGCAAGCGCTGCCAGTAGGAATGGCCACGGTAGGGGAGTACGGTCGAGATGATGAGCGGGTATGTGTATGATCTGCTGATGAATCTACACACCATATCTCCCGTCCAGCGAGCCCAGGCACTGGAAGACCTGATACGAAGTCATGCGGATGCTGCAGACAGTAATCGCCGACTTTCAAAAGAAGTGGCCGTGGCATTTGCTGAGAACGGACTCTATCGAATTGGCGCACCAAAGGCCTATTCCGGTGAAGAGTCAGACCCAAGAACCCAGATTGAAACCATCGAGGAGATTGCCCGTTTTGATGGTTCCGCGGCATGGAACCTGATGATTGGTGTGGAAACCTTTGGGTTAATGGCGCCAGGTTTCAGTGCATGCGAAGACCTTATTAAAGATCCGATGGTTGTTCTTTGTGGGTCGACGGCCGCCGTTGGCACAGCAGAGAAAGTGGATGGCGGCTACAGG
>JABBBA010000311.1:4945-6978 GCA_018607685.1 K189A clade bacterium
GGTTAACGGCCAGTGGCAGTTTGTTTCTGGTTGCCACAATGCCTCGCTATTTAGTGCGACCGTCAATCTTGTCGAAAACGGGGTGCGCGGGAAAGAACGACTTGCCGCGATTGTCCAGTTACCGGATTTTGAGATCCAGGACACCTGGTATGTTGGCGGCATGAGAGGGTCTGGTTCACATGATGTGCACGTCAATGACGCCTTCGTGCCGGACAACCATATACTGCCAACGATCGGGGCTACCCGGTCGGAGCAGCCACTGATGCGTTTTCCAACCGGGGCGAGACTCTCCTACAACAAGGTCGCTGTCAGTCTCGGTTTGGCGCGTGCTGGCCTGGATGCCTTCGTTGAACTGGCGGAAGGTAAGATGCCCCGGTTCTCAAGTAAGAGCCTGCGTGAGAGATCGAGTGCTCATCGTGCGATCGCAGAAGCTGAAGTTCGAGTGCTTGCCTCCCGTGCGTTACTCATGGAGTTGGTAGAAAAGTTTTGGCAGCAAGTACTCAACGAGGAACACATCACGCCCCGTGAGCGCGCGATATTTCAGATAGCCTGTTCCGATGCGGTGCGAGGTTGTGTGGAGGCAGTCGACCTGGTGAGTGATGCTGCGGGAACGTCAGCGAATTTTCAGAGTCACCCGCTGGAGCGAATCGGCCGGGATGTGCGTGTGGTCAGGCAACACCTGACAGTAGCAGGCCTTCACATAGAAGATGGCGGGCGAGTCCTGCTCGGGCTTGCGCCGGAAGGGGCGATGTTGGCGGGCTTGTCATAAGAATTCTTGTGCTCTGATAAGTGGGCAGAGAAAATGATTCACCATAAATAACGATAAGAACAAGAGGCAGCATTGATGTCCGAATCTGCACACGGTATGTGGTCTTCCCGATTGATGTTTATCCTTGCGGCAGCTGGATCTGCGGTCGGCCTGGGTAACATTTGGCGATTCCCTTATGTCGCAGGGGAAAATGGCGGTGGCGCCTTTGTCATTGCTTATCTTGTCTGCATTTTCATGATTGGCGTGCCCATTATGATCGCAGAGATCACTCTGGGCAGAGCGGGCAGGAAAAGCCCCATCAATACGATGCAGGATCTGGTCGTGCAGTCTGGAGCCAGTGGTGGCTGGCGGGTGGTTGGCTGGATGGGTGCCCTCGCTGGGTTTATGATTCTGTCCTTTTATACGGTGATCGCGGGCTGGGCCCTGGCCTACTTGATACAGATGGCGAGTGGTGTGTTTGTTGAGGCAGACGGTGATTTCGCGAGCGCGCAGTTCGGCAGCTTTACCGGCGACGTCTGGACCGTCGTTGGCTGGCATACGGTGTTTATGGTGCTGACGACTTTCATTGCGGCGCGCGGTGTAGGAAAAGGCATAGAGACTACCGTTAAGTACTTGATGCCAACACTTTTTGTCCTGCTCGTGCTGTTGGTGCTCTGGGCTGCGCTGACCAGCGGCCATTTCGCCGAAGGAATGGCGTTTCTGTTTTCGTTTAAGGCAGACCAGTTTTCACAGGATTCAGTGCTGATGGCGATGGGTCAGGCCTTCTTTACGCTCAGCCTCGGTATGGGTGCAATCATGGCTTATGGCGCCTACCTGCCAAAAGGGACCTCGATTGTTAGCGCTGCCGCCACGATTGCGATTCTTGATACAACGGTTGCGCTTCTCGCAGGCATGGTTATTTTCCCCATCGTGTTTGCCAATGGGCTAGAGCCATCCGCTGGTCCAGGCCTTATGTTTATTACCCTGCCAATTGCATTTAGTCAGATGGCGGGAGGCCAGTTCTTCGGTACCTTGTTTTTCCTCCTGGTCACGTTTGCAGCGATTACCTCTGCGATATCAGTAGGTGAGCCGGCTGTTGCGTGGTTGGTGGAGAAGATGAAGGTTAGGCGGGCCACAGGAGCGATCATCGTCGGTGGACTTGCCTGGTTCATTGGGTTGGGCAGTGCCTTTTCGTTCAATATCTGGTCTGACGTCACTGTGCTCCCGGGCAAAACATTCTTTGATACCATGGACTTCGTCTCGAACAATGTCATTTTGCCGCTCG
>JABBBA010000006.1:0-2721 GCA_018607685.1 K189A clade bacterium
CTGAGAGACTAGGCGCCTCCTGTTCATTTGAATCAGTATCAAAAACATAGTCTTCCGAAGGATCATAGGTTTTTGCCGCTGTCACCAGTTCGGCCATATTCTCAACCCGGGCCTGGCCACGCTCCCCACCTTCTTTCGCGTGATAGTCTTTCAGTCCCGATGTTTCAACGACGATTTCGACCAGCTCACCAAGGTCAGCCTCGGCCGTTTGCTCATCCAGCTTCTCAATCATCGAAAGAAATGCAGCAATGGCATTTCTGGCTCGACCCGTCAGCAAACCTTCGTCCACAATTTTTGTTGCCGCCTGCCACATTGGAATTCCGGCTGCCCTCGCGAGCAGTCTGATTTCAGCAACGCTTTTTCCGCCGATACCCCGGGGCGGTGTATTAACCACTCGCTCAAATCCGGCGTCAGCATCCCGATCGCTAATGAGTCTCATGTAAGCCAGAACGTTGCGAATCTCTACCCGTTCAAAAAACCGCTGCCCACCATAGATGCGATAAGGCATCTGGGCTCGCAACAGGGCCTCTTCCAGTACCCGCGACTGTGCGTTGGATCGGTATAAAATCGCCGATTCCGAGTAAAGGTTGCCACTATCAGCCCAGGACTTGATTCGCTCAACGATAAACCGCGCCTCATCAATCTCGTTGTATCCGGAATACAACTGAATAGGCTCACCATCGCCCATGTCGGTCCAGAGTTCTTTACCCAGTCGACCCGTATTCTGGTTTATCAATCCATTGGCCGCCGTCAGGATGTTCGACGTAGACCGGTAATTCTGTTCCAACCTGATGGTCGAAGCATTCGGAAAGTCTTTAGTGAACTGCTGGATGTTCTCAATTTTCGCACCCCGCCAACCATAAATAGACTGATCATCATCACCCACGACCATCAGGTTGTCCTTGTTACCAGCAAGTACCCGGAGCCAGGCATATTGAATTGTGTTGGTGTCCTGGAATTCATCCACCAACAGGGTAGAAAAGCGATCCTGGTAGTGCTTCAGGACCACCGGGTTTTTCAACCAGAGTTCATGAGCTCGCAACAACAGTTCAGCAAAGTCGACCATGCCACCACGCTTGCAGGCCTCTTCATATGCCCGGTAGATTGACAGATGGGTTTTAAGGTAGACATCATCATAATCTTCGATACTGGAGGGGCGAAGTCCTTCATCCTTCTGGCCGTTGATCCACCAAAGCGCCTGCCTTGCGGGCCACTTCTTCTCATCGACGTCGAGACTGATCATTACCCGTTTGACCAGACGAAGCTGGTCATCGGCATCAAGAATCTGGAAATTTTGTGGCAGGCCCGCCTCACGGTGGTGAGCTCTTAGCAAGCGGTGAGCAATACCATGAAAAGTCCCAACCCACATGCCCCTGGCAGGGATCGAGAGCAGTTGTTCGAGTCTGCCGCGCATTTCTGCTGCCGCTTTATTCGTAAAGGTAACGGCAAGAATACTGTAGGGAGACAATCCTTCTGTCTGAATGAGCCACGCGATTCTGTGGATCAGCACACGTGTTTTGCCACTGCCTGCGCCCGCGAGGATTAAGGAACTACCGCGGGGTGCAGCAACAGCTTCACGTTGTCGCTCATTTAGAGGATCCAGTAGAAGGGAGACATCCATGATTATTCGACCGTAACCGATTTGGCCAGGTTTCGTGGCTGGTCAACGTCTGTGCCTTTGTAAACAGCAACGTGATAGGCCAGAAGTTGTACTGGTATCGTGTAGACGATGGGAGATATCAATGGGGAACAGGCAGGAACTCTCAACACCGTGACCCCTTCGGCATCCGCCATAGTGACGTGTTCATCGGCGAAGACAAAGAGCTCAGCGCCCCTCGCTCGGACCTCTTCAAGGTTTGATTTCAGTTTCTCGATCAGCTCATCTCCCGGCGCGACGGCGACCACAGGCATGTCATCATCAACCAGCGCAAGTGGACCGTGCTTCAACTCACCCGCCGGATAACCCTCTGCATGTATATAGGAAATCTCTTTCAACTTCAGCGCCCCTTCAAGGGCAATAGGGTAATGACTGCCACGTCCCAGGAACAAGGCATGGTGCTTATCAACGAATTTTTCAGCAATATGGCAGATCTCTTCGTCCAGTTTTAGCGTCTCCTGCACAACATCCGGCAGATTCTTTAACGCTTCCACCAGTTCACGGTGTCCAGCATCATCAAGTTCATTGTACTGGCCTATAGCCCCAACAAGCAGTAACAAATCAACTAACTGGTTCGTGAAGGCTTTCGTTGAGGCCACGCAAATCTCTGTGCCGGCCTCCAGCATAAGAGACAGATCGCTCTCCCTGACCAGAGAGCTGTTTGGGACATTACACAAACAAAGACTGGCGATGTAATTCTCGTCTTTGGCATCTCGCAGCGCCGCCAACGTATCGGCGGTTTCACCGGACTGGGATATCGTCACCAGCAACGTCTTTGGAAGGACCACTGTTTTGCGATAGCGAAGCTCACTCGCTATTTCCACCTGGCACGGTACGCCGGCATATTCTTCAAACCAGTATTTGGCGACAAGCCCGGTGTAATAACTACTGCCACAGGCGACAATCTGGATAGCTCCCACTTCGCGAAAAATTGATTCCGCAGCGGTACCAAAGGCGTGGGTCAACACATGTTTGTCACTGATACGCCCCGCAAGCGTTCGTTCAATCGCAACCGGTTGCTCAAAAATTTCCTTTTGCATGTAATGACGGAAGTTTCCTTTGTC
>JABBBA010000006.1:2731-6962 GCA_018607685.1 K189A clade bacterium
CAGCGTAATCGCGCGACTCTCGACGGCCGCGTTGTTATGCCCAAAGATAGACACACCATCGGTTGTTATCTCAACAAGCTCTCCTTCCTCCAGAAAAATGAACCTGTCTGTGACCGGCCGAAGGGCCTGGGGATCTGAAGCAATATAATTCTCGCCGATGCCGAGGCCTACCACGAGAGGGCTGCCCAGCCGTGCCGCCATTACCCTGCCGGGATGATTCTCATCAATCACAGCAACAGCGTAGGCACCTTCCAGTTGGTCCAGCAGGCGATCCATCGCCTCGCGCAGACTGGCGGCGGTCTTCAGTTCGTGATGCATCAGGTGTGCAATGACTTCTGTATCAGTCCCGGACTCAAAGACATAACCTTCTTTAACCAGGCGCTCCCTCAGCAATTCATGATTCTCAATGATCCCGTTGTGTACAACAGCAATTCCCTCCGACACATGGGGGTGGGCATTTAACTCGCTTGGTTCACCATGGGTTGCCCATCGGGTGTGAGCGATTCCAGTCATTCCGATGGGTGGAGTCTCATGGCAGGCGTCACTTAGTTCAGAGACTTTACCTAACCTTCTTGTTCGATGAAGTTTGCCTTCGTGGTTCAACATGGCAATACCAGCGGAATCGTAACCCCTGTATTCAAGACGCCTTAAGCCCTCAAGAAGAATCTCACTGACTTCACGTTTCGCAACCACACCGACTATTCCACACATAGTATTTCCTACTTCTTCTTCGTCGGTCGTTGCCAGTTGGCAATGGATTTTTGTTTTCCGCGGCCAAGGGCCAGCACATTTGCATCGACATCTTTGGTTATTGTTGATCCCGCTCCAATGGTTGATCCTGCACCAATGGTCACAGGTGCAACCAGCGATGAATTTGAGCCAATAAATGCGCCATCACCAATATGAGTCTCGAATTTATTTACACCATCGTAGTTGCAGGTAATTGTCCCGGCACCAATGTTGACACCGGCACCGATGCTGGAATCTCCCAGGTACGTGAGGTGACTGGCCTTACTGCCTTTGCCCAGCTTACTTTTCTTTATCTCGACGAAATTACCGACGGCCGCTTCGTCTTCAAGTTCAGCACCGGGCCTAAGTCGAGCAAATGGTCCCACTGAACAACGCTCACCTACTATGGCTTGTTCCAGTACCGAATGGGCTTTAATCGTCGAGCCACGACCAATCTTGCTATCCGTTATTATGCAGTTAGGCCCGATAATCACATCGTCTCCGAGGGTGACCTCTCCTTCAAAGATTGCATTGATATCAATAGAGACGCCCCGACCCGCGACCAGCTTACCGCGTACATCGACCCTCGCCGGGTCCATTAGCTGAACGCCCTGGTCCATCAGTTGTTGCGACTTTTTGTTCTGCAATGCTCGCTCCAGTCCCGCTAATTGTGAGAATGTATTAATACCAGTCACCTCGACCGGATCATCAGTTTTAAACGCATTAACAAGGGAACCCTCTGCATTAGCATGACGAACGATGTCAGTAAGCAAGAACTCTTCCTGTGCGTTATCGTCCGTTAATTGGCCAAGCCAGGAGAGTAGTTTCCCGCCATCGGCCACCATGACGCCTGTGTTGATCTCCTTGATCGATCGTTGATGCTCATCAGCATCCTTCTCTTCAACAATCTCTGTGATCTGTTCACCCTGTCTCAGAATTCGACCGTAGTTATAGGGATCAGCCATATCTACGGTGAGTACAGTAAGGTCAGCCTCCACTGAGATTAATTTTTGAAGGGTCTCCTGGCTGACAAGTGGAGCATCGCCCAGAAGAATCAGTACTCGAGAATCAACGGAAATGCCAGGTGCTGCATGTTGCATGGCGTGGCCTGTACCTTTACGTTCAGCCTGATAAACCCAATTGATATCCGACCTATCGGTAAACCTTCTTTCGGAAAATCGGGCTTTAACTTCCTCGGCTCCCTGTCCAACAACAACATGAACCGCCCTGGGGGAGAATCCTGCTACGGTCTCCAGCAGGTGTTCAAGCAGGGGTTTTCCCGCCAGCGTCTGCAAAACCTTCGGCTTGTCCGAACGCATACGGCTACCGATTCCTGCTGCCAGGATGCATACTTCAATGGGTTGGGTCATTGCGAGGGCGTCTTCTTTCGTGGGGTGAGGATCATTGCAAAAGTTTACCTTAAAAGACGCATTCTACACGGACACAAAAAAGGCGGCCAAGGCCGCCTCGTGTCATTTTATTGTTGTCATGACTTCGCAATCAGACTTTCGCGAGCATGAGATCTCTCTGTGGAGGCGCTCGCGCCGCAAGTCGAGATGTGGAAATAAGCGAACAGCCCTGAGCGTTACTTGGTCAGATCTAGTGGGACCTGTTCAAGGTAAGCGGGTTACAAACGCCTGGTAGACGTCCATAAACAACAGCCCTGAGCGCTACTTGGCACAATCTAACTGGGACCTGCTTAAGGTCCGCGGGATACGGACGCCTGGTAGACGTCCATAAATCAGTGCTTCTTGTTGCGGATCTTCTGAATAGTCCGCAACATCGCTGCCTGTTCCTGGAGGTCTGCAGCAACACGTGCGAAGTCGATATCCGAACGTTGGTCTGAAAGCTCCAGTTCCGCCTTCTTCTGTGCTTCGAGCGCCGCTGCTTCGTCAATATCATCGGCACGCAGGGCAGTGTCCGCCAGAATAGTGATCGATGTTGGCTGAACTTCAATGAAGCCACCCGAGGCATAAAAGATTTCTTCTTCGCCGCCCTCAAGAATCAATCGAACAGGCCCCGGCTTCACCCCGGATAGCAAGGGTGTGTGGCCAGGCATAATACCCAGCTCACCAATGGTGCCAGAGGCAACCACCATCTCTACCTGTCCGGCGAAGATTTCCTGTTCTGCGCTGACGATGCTACAAAAAACTGTAGAAGCCATCTCGTTACCTATAGGGTTTTAGCTTTTTCGATAGCCTGCTCGATGCTGCCGACCATGCTGAAGGCTGCTTCTGGCAGGTCATCATATTCGCCTTCCATAATACCTTTGAAACTTCGAATGGTATCTGCAAGGGAAACGTAGACACCCGGCTGGCCGGTGAATACCTCTGCTACGTGCATTGGCTGCGAGAAGAACTGGCTAACTTTTCGGGCACGGTAAACAGTCAGTTTGTCTTCTTCTGACAGTTCATCCATACCCAGGATAGCAATGATGTCTTTAAGTTCCTTATATCGCTGCAGGATACCCTTAACACCCTCTGCTACGGTGTAGTGTTCGTCACCAACGACCAGTGGATCAAGTAGTCTTGACGTTGAATCAAGTGGATCTACCGCAGGATAGATACCCAGTGATGCAATATCCCGTGACAGGGTCACCGTTGAATCAAGGTGAGCAAATGTCGTGGCCGGGGAAGGGTCAGTCAGGTCATCAGCCGGTACATAGACCGCCTGAATCGATGTAATTGAACCGGTTTTCGTGGTTGTAATTCGCTCCTGAAGAACACCCATCTCCTCCGCCAGTGTGGGCTGATAGCCTACAGCTGATGGCATACGACCCAGCAGTGCTGATACTTCAGTACCGGCAAGCGTATATCGGTAAATATTGTCGACGAAGAACAACACGTCACGACCTTCATCACGGAACTTTTCTGCCATGGTTAGACCAGAGAGTGCTACGCGAAGCCTGTTTCCAGGTGGTTCGTTCATCTGCCCGAATACCATCGCAATCTTGTCGATTACGCCTGCATCCTGCATCTCATGATAGAAGTCATTACCTTCCCGAGTACGCTCACCAACACCGGCAAATACTGACAGGCCGCTGTGTTCACTCGCGATGTTGTTAATCAGCTCAAGCATGGTGACGGTTTTACCAACACCTGCGCCACCAAACAAACCAACCTTACCGCCTTTGGCAAACGGGCAGATCAGGTCAATAACCTTTACACCGGTTTCCAACAGATCACGGCTACCGGCCTGCTCTTCGAAGGTAGGTGGTGCCCGGTGAATGGGCATACGTGCGGTTTCATTGATCGGACCGCGCTCATCAATCGGGTTACCCAACACGTCCATGATCCGGCCAAGTGTTTGTTCACCAACTGGCACTGATATTGGTTCCTCGGTATTTGATACTGCAAGTCCACGACTAATACCTTCGGATGAACCCATGGCAATTGTTCGAACAATACCGTCGCCCAGCTGCTGCTGGACCTCCAACGTGGTGTTGTTTTCGTCAATCATCAAGGCGTCATACACCTTGGGTACATCGTTGCGTGGAAATTCA
>JABBBA010000354.1:0-1956 GCA_018607685.1 K189A clade bacterium
GTTGAATCGCTGCTTGCTCTACGTGATGCGAACGAGCCCCATGGCCATATTCAGGAAATTATCATCCAGAATTTTCGGGCGAAGGCTGAAACATTGATGGTAAATGCACCAGAGCCGGACATGAATGAGCTGCTTTGGACTATTTCGCTGGCAAGAATTATTTTCGGTGCAGGGATGAATATTCAGGCGCCGCCGAACCTTAGCCCTGGTATCTTCGAGCAGATCGTTGATGCTGGTATTAATGACTGGGGAGGTGTTTCTCCCGTCACACCTGACTTCGTTAACCCTGAAGCACCCTGGCCGCATTTGACGGATCTCGCGGATAAAACCGCAGGCGCCGGTAAACTCTTGATTGAGCGCCTGGCTTTGTACCCGGAGTATGCGAACGATCTACCCAAGTGGGTTGACCCCTCTGTTGAGCCGTTGGTCCTGCAGGCGATAGATGGATCGGGTTTCCCTCGAACTGAAAACTGGTCAGCGGGGGCGGTTGAAAATCCCCCTGAAATTGATCTTGCGCGGGTAACTTCTATTGCCAAGCAGGCTCCCTCCAGTGATCTCGCGGATATTCTTGCTAAGGCCAAATCCGGTGAGCGTTTGGCTGAAGGCGACATCGTTCGGTTGCTTAAAGCCAGGGGTAATGATTACACCGCTGTGTGTCAGGCTGCCGATGAAATGCGTAAACAGGTTGCGGGTGACGAAGTCACTTACTGCGTAAACCGTAATATCAACTACACCAATGTCTGTTACTTCAAGTGCCAGTTCTGTGCCTTCTCAAAAGGTAAGATGAGTGAGAACCTTCGCGGCAAACCCTACGATCTTAGCCATGAAGAAATCATGCGACGAACAAAAGAAGCCTGGGACAGGGGCGCCAGCGAGGTTTGCCTCCAGGGTGGGATACATCCTGAATACACAGGCCAGACCTATATAGACATCTGCCGTTCCATCAAGCAGGTTAATCCCGATATGCATATTCATGCTTTCTCGCCACTTGAAGTCTGGCAGGGCGCGAAGACGCTTGGGATTCCTATCCCGGAGTTTCTCGGTCAGCTAAAAGAGGCTGGGCTTGGCACACTGCCAGGTACCGCTGCTGAAATACTCGACGATGAAGTAAGGGCGACGCTTTGTCCGGATAAGATTAATACTGAGCAGTGGCTCGAGGTAATGGAAGCTGCACATGGTCAAGGCTTTAACACCACCGCAACCATCATGTATGGGCATATGGAGCAGTACAAACATGTTGCGCGTCATTTACTGAGAGTGCGTGACCTGCAGGAGAAAACAGGTGGCTTCACCGAATTTGTGATTTTGCCGTTTATTCATATGGAATCCCCGATTTACCTGAAAGGTCGTGCCAGGAAAGGTCCGACCTTCCGGGAGGCGGTGTTGATTCATGCGATATCCAGGTTGGCGTTGTACCCACACTTCAAGAACATTCAGGCATCCTGGACCAAGCTTGGTCACGATGGCGTGAGGGCGTGTTTGCAGGCAGGTGTCAATGATATTGGCGGTACCCTGATGAATGAAACCATCACGCGAGCGGCTGGAGCGGCCCATGGCCAGGAAACCTCGCCTGAAGAGATGGAAGAAATTATCCGTAGCATAGGTCGGACACCCAGGCAGAGATCAACGGACTATGGTGAGGTGACTGAACTGCAGAGGCAGAAGTCCTTTGGCGCTGTGGCGATGGTGGAACCTACCTATTCCTCGGCAAAAAAATACGAACGTAAGCAAAGCAGGAAACAACAGGATCTGGTCCGAAACGAGATAGAGCAAGAGCCGCTCACGAGCCAGGACATTATTTAGGAACCCGTTTTTTTCACGATGACATCTGGATAAATAGGTAGAAAGGAAAACCCATGGCTGTGCCGCAAAGAACTGCACTGACATTACCTGACCCACGTGGGGTAGAAGCAACAATCGCGCTGGCCCAATGGGCGGAAGCCGAAGGCTATGATG
>JABBBA010000354.1:1966-6959 GCA_018607685.1 K189A clade bacterium
GACTCAGGTGGTGTGGATGCGATGACTACAGCCGCCGCAGTTGCGCTAAATACCGAGCGGGTGCGTATCGGTACGGCAATCATTCCTGTTTACACAAGAACGCCGGCGGTGTTTGCCTCTACGGCCAGGGTATTGTGGGAGCTATCGAAAGGTCGTTTTATTCTGGGGCTTGGATCTAGCAGCCAGACCATGATGGAGAACTGGCATGGCCAGACCTTTGAAAAGCCTTTGACCAGGGTGAAAGAGACGACGGAACTGGTTAAGCAGATGCTGAATGGTGAGAAGACGAACTATGACGGCCAGACTGTCCAAAGCCACGGCTATCGACAGATGGGAATCGAAGAGGGCGCCCAACCTGTTTATATGGCCGCGCTGCGCCCCAAAATGCTGGAGACCGCCGCGGAGTTTTCCGATGGCGTTATCCTGAACCTTTTCCCGAAACAAGCGCTACCGAAGATGATGGAACACATCAGGATAGGCGCGGAAAGGGCCGGTAAAAAATTAGAAGACGTTGAGGTCGTTTGTCGCCACCAGGTAGTGGTGACAGATGACAAGGTCGAAGCAAGAAACAGGATTCGTGGCGGTTTTGCGCCATATTATGCGACACCGGTATACAACAACTTTCTTGCCTGGTGCGGCTATGAAGATGTGGCCAACACGATAAAAGAAGGGTGGGCTGCAAAGGATCGTGAAAAGACAACGGGCGCGCTGGATGATCAGCTGATCGACGACATCGCTATTCTTGGTTCGATGGAAGAATGTCACGATCGTATTCGTGAGTATGGTGAGATGGGCATTACCACGCACATCATCTCCTGCGTGTCGCCGAAAGAAGCACAGCAGACTTATGATGCGTTCACTTCGAAACATTTTTCTTTTTAGCCACAGCCCTCCGTCATTTCGACTGGAGTGGCGTAGCCACGGAATGGAGAAACCTCATGCTCGCTAATGCTGGAAGAAAGATCTCTCCACTCCGTCGCCTCCGGCGACTGCGGTCGAGATGACGGTTGATATGAGGAGCGGCGACTGCGGTCGAGATGACGATTATAGATGAGCTATGGCACCTGGCGTCGCGGCGATCCGCCGCTACAGCGGTCGAGATGATATAAATTTAGAGTAAACACGGAGAAAAAAATGAAAGTAGATGGTGGATTAATGGGCGACCTGGCCGGTGCGCCTGGTCAAGCCAAACGTCTGGAAAGACTTGGGTATCATGGTGCTATTACTGCAGAGACCAGCCACGATCCATTCTTCCCTCTTCTTCTGGCTGCTCAGGAAACCGAGAACATAGAGTTGGTCACGTCGATTGCCGTAGCGTTTTCGCGAACGCCGATGAACCTGGCCAATATTGGTCATGACTTAAACAGCTTTTCAAAGGGACGGTTTGTTCTGGGCTTGGGTTCCCAAATTCGGCCGCACATCACAAAACGATTCAGCATGCCATGGTCAAGGCCAGCAGCAAGAATGCGTGAATTCATTTCGGCAATGCACGCGATCTGGGATTGCTGGCACAACGGGACGCGACTTTCGTTTGAAGGGGACTTTTATACTCACTCCCTTATGACACCCATGTTTACCCCGCTCGATACAGAGTACGGCGCACCTAAGGTATTGCTGGCGGCTGTGGGTCCACTCATGACAGAAGTTGCCGGTGAAGTCGCAGATGGCGTGATCATTCATGCATTCACCACTGAAAAATACCTTCGAGAGGTCACCTTGCCCGCAGTTGAAAGGGGACTGGCGAAGGCGGGTCGTTCACGGGACGACTTTGAAGTGTCTTATCCAGGTTTCATCGTGACCGGTACCACCGAGGAGCAATACAACGCGACCAAGCAGGCAGTCTGCAAGCAGATCGCATTTTATGGTTCCACACCCGCCTATGCGCCAGTGCTGGGCGTGCATGGCTGGGGTGATTTACAGCCAGAACTGAACAAATTGTCCAAGCAGGGTAAGTGGGATGAGATGGGTGCCCTGATCACCGATGACATACTTGAAGAGTTTGCTGTAGTGGCTGAGATAGATGATGTGGTCGACAAATTCAAAAACAGATACGGTGACCTGGTTGATCGAACCACCGGTTCACTACCAGCTCGGGATGACGACCATGCCAGAGAGCTCCTGACTAAATTATCCGCCTGATTAGATTAATTGCCCAGGCGACATACTGAATACGAATTGATAAATATGAGGAAGAAACAATGAAACTTGGAATTCTGAACGGAATAGGCGGCAAAGTGATCGGTATCGATATGAACCGGATCAAGGCAGCAGAGAGCATGGGTTATGACTCTGTCTGGACCGCAGAGGCATACGGCAGCGATGCGGTAACACCGGCAGCCTGGATATTGGCCCAGACAGACAAAATAAAGGTTGGTACTGCGATCATGCAGATGCCTGGCCGATCACCTGCCTGTAGCGCTATGACGGCGATGACGCTGAACCAGCTCTCTGATGGTCGGTTTATTGTTGGCCTGGGTGCATCCGGACCGCAGGTCGTTGAAGGCTGGCATGGTGTAGCCTATGGCAGACCGATGACTCGAACAAAAGAGTACATCGAGATTATGCAGAAGATTTTCAACCGTGAAGCCCCGGTGGAGCATGAAGGTTTTCATTACAGCATGCCTTACAGTGGTGATGATGGTACTGGCCTGGGTAAACCGCTAAAGAGCATTCTGCAGGCCGACCCGAGCATTAAGATTTACACAGCATCCATTACACCAAAAGGTCTTGAGACTTCCGCCGAAGTAGCTGACGGCGTGTTCCCTATCTGGATGAGCCCGGAAAAATCTGATGTGCTGATGTCGTCCATCCAGAAAGGTTTGGATAAAGGTGGCAAGACTATGATGGATTTCGACGTCGCGCCTTTTGTTACCGTGATCATCGGTGACGATGTTGACCAGTGCCGGATGCCAATCAAAGGCAATATGGCGTTGTATATCGGTGGCATGGGTGCTCGAGAAAACAATTTCTACAACGATTATGCGAAGGCGCTCGGGTATGAAGAAGCCGCGGCCAAGATTCAGGATCTGTTCCTGGCGGGTAAGAAAGATGAGGCCATGGCAGCTGTTCCGGATGAGCTGGTAGATGCCTGCCACCTTGTGGGTCCCGCCGGTCGAATCAAAGAGAGACTGCAGGTCTGGAAGGAAGCAGGTAACTCCGGAATGATTAGCAGCATGTTGCTTGGTGCCGGCCAGATCGAAGCACTTGAGCTGGTAGCCGGCGAACTCCTCTAGAGGCGTTTGGCCTAATACTTAAGGGAACGGGTATCTCAACTCAAAGTTACACCCTCAAGGCTTGTGCTGGCATCCATGAAATAAGCCGGCAGGATTGGGATGCCTGTGCCAACCCCTGTAGATCAGGGGTTGAAACAGATATCCCATTCGACCCCTTCCTGTCCTATGCATTTCTAAGTGCGCTTGAAGAGAGTCAATCCGCCGTTGCGGAGACTGGCTGGGCGCCCTATCACCTGGCTCTGGAGCACGAGACCAGGGGTATAGTGGGTGTTGTGCCGATGTATCTGAAAAGCCATTCTCAGGGGGAGTATGTTTTTGACTACTCGTGGGCAGATGCCTTTGAACGAGCCGGTGGTCGCTACTACCCAAAACTGCAGATCTCGGTTCCGTTCACTCCGGCGACAGGCCGGCGTCTTCTTACGCGTCCCGATGCCGAAGACCCTGAAATAGAGAAGTATCTATTGTCGGGTCTCATGCAGGTTGCCGAGCAAATGGAAGTATCGTCGGTCCATGTCACCTTTTCAGATAAACATCAGTGGGAGCAGATGGGTGAACTGGGGTTTCTGCAGAGAACACACAATCAGTTTCACTGGCAGAACGATAACTACAATACTTTCAATGAATTTCTGGGAGCGCTTTCCTCCAAGAAACGAAAAAATATTAAGCGAGAACGTCGAGGGGCGTTGGAAAGTGGCATTGAGATTGAGCGGCTAACAGGCTCCGACCTGACAGAAGAGCATTGGGATGCGTTCTACCAGTTTTATGTTGATACGGGTAATCGCAAGTGGGGTTCCCCTTACCTGAAACGACAATTCTTCTCGATTATCGGTGAGACAATGCCGGATGATACGTTGCTTGTAATGTGTAAACGTAACGGTCGTTATGTAGCAGGTGCAATCAATTTCATTGGTGGAGAATGTCTGTATGGCAGGAACTGGGGTTGTATTGAGCATCATCCTTATCTTCACTTTGAAGTGTGCTACTACCAGGCGATCGAGTTTGCCATCGAACGAGGACTGAAACGAGTCGAAGCCGGTGCTCAGGGGCAACACAAACTGGCACGGGGTTATCTTCCAACCCATACCTACAGTGCGCACTGGATTGCCAATGAGTCGTTAAGAGATGCAATCGATAATTATCTTAAAGATGAGCGTCGGTATGTTGACGAGGAAATCGACTACATTACGGAGCAGGGGCCCTTTAAGAAATCGATTGGAGAGGGGGAATGAGCGACCTTTGCGAACCGGTGAGAGTCATTTCATGACTGACTCAACAATGGAACTGTCCATTGTCATGCCTTGCCTGAATGAAGCTGAAACTGTGGGTGCCTGTAGTCAAAAGGCGTAGGGGTTCCTGGAGCGCAGCGGTGTTTTGGGTGAGGTAGTGGTTTCTGATAACGGGTCGACGGATGGTTCGATTGACATTACGGAATCCATGGGTGCACGCGTCATCAATGCGCCGATAAGAGGTTATGGGTGAGCGCTGATAGCCGGGGTTAAGGGTGCGCTTGGCAAGTTAGTCATCATGGGTGATGCCGACTTTTCGACACTTGATCCACAGGTTGCTATGCGTCATACAACCCCCGCCGTTACATTAATGATTCCGGGTGTGCAAACGATCCTGGCAATCTTTTTCCTGAGTGCGCTGGCGTTATTTGACGAGTTACAAAAAGTTAAAGGTTAGGATGCTCCCTACTTTTTCCCTAAATGGTCTCCCGGGGTCAATCCTATCGGTCTTTTATCCATAAGGTGGAGCAAACG
>JABBBA010000071.1 GCA_018607685.1 K189A clade bacterium
CTCGAAATGACGTTGGTCTGTTCAAGCAACCGGGGGAATAAAAGAGAGCACTCGCTCGATCGTCCAGAAAGCCGCGATCCCACCAATGCTATAAGGCACTAGACGCCAGGTACCCCGCGGCGCCGTCACCGGCAGTTTTTTCAGCAGCAGGATCAGTACCTGTACTACTGCAATGAACAGAAGTTGTCCGGTCTCTACGCCGACATTAAACATCAGCAGGGCCAGTGGCACCTCGTTTTGGGGGACACCAATTTCAGATAAGGCACCGGCAAACCCAAGGCCGTGGAACAGACCAAAGATAAACGCGATCAACCAGGGAAAACGCTCGGTAATGCCGGTCACGCCATTTTTTTTATGAACAATTTCTGCCGCAAGAAATACAATGCTCAAAGCAATTATCGCCTCGGTGGGCGCCGCTGGCATATGCACAACCCCAAGCGTCGCTAGTGCCAGCGTAATACTGTGGGCAACCGTAAAAGCGGTTACAGCCTTCAGCAGTGATTTGAATCCAATCACAATCAGCATCAACGCCAGCACAAATAGCAGGTGGTCGCTGCCTTCAAGAATATGGATTGTGCCCATGCGCCAATAGTCGCTGGCTACCTGGAGTTTTGATGACCTGGCCGGGATAGTGAAGCTTGGCGCCGCAGGCCTCATGATCGCGGAATGCTGTGTGCCATCCAGCAATTGAAACAGCAGCAGCACATCAGTCTGGATTGCGTTAAGACCACCGATGACGACCGTCTGGCCGGTCAGAGGCTCGCCTGTGCTCTTGTAAGTAGCCCGCTCGATACGACTGCCGGCGATATCCTCGACTATCGGTGCGCCGAACAATTCAAGGCTTTCAGGCAGATCAGCGGTAATCGCCAGTACCTGACCATTCATGATCGGTACCTTCCAGGTTACCGCATACAGACCAGTGGACTGTTCCTTGATGTCCAGCAGTGCAGGTTTAATTTCGTCGGCATATGCTGGCGTTAAAACTGACATAGCGCCGATTGAGACCGCGAGCACCAATGCACCAAAATAAAGGCACCATTTTTTCACTCGCTCGATACCTTTGATTGCAGCAAGCGGTTCTCCTCTATTGGCGATTCCATCACGACCGAATACTGCTCACGCAGGTTCTGATAAAACAACTCGTTGAGTTCTTCACCCTTGTCGATCTTCCAGTCCGCTGTGACGCGTTCGCGCAACAGCCCAAAGTCCGGCTCCGGAGGCTGCTTAACATGGTTGACGTAGACGAGGTGGACGCCGTATCCGGAAATAATCGGCCCATGCCATTGGCCGGGGGACAATGCAAACAATAACTCGCTAAAACCACTGCCGAAACTTTTCTGGATTTCAATCGGGGTCTTTTCCGGGTAGTAGTTCTGCAACATAAAACCGTCGCCCAATGCACCGGGGTCCTCAATGGTATTCCCTCCCGCTATCAGGGTTGCCATGATGGTCTCGGCATCTTGAAGCGTAGAGTCGCCCCGCTTGTCCGGGTCTAAATAAACCTGTGTGAACGTGTAGAGAGGCGGTTGCTTGTAGCGGTCCTCTTGCTCCACAAAATATGTCTGTAACTCCTGCTCGGTCGGCGGTGTCAGTGCCACAAGGTCCTTGGCCAGGAACTCCAGCTTCTGTGCAAGGCGACGACGAATCACCTGATCATGCTGGTTTAGTCCCATGGTCAGGGCTTCACGGTACAAAACGGTCTCTCTGATATACTGCTGTACCAGGCCATCGAACTCTGCCTTGGTCGGCGGCCGATTCCAGCGCTGCTGCCAGGAACCCAGCATCCATTCGATCTCGCCGGCACTGACCGAAATAGTTTTCTCGTCAGCCTCTGGCAGGTCGTCGGCAAACACACCGTAAAGCAGGTAAATCGCTGCGCCAATCAACATGAAATGCAGCAATGGTTCTCTGAAGAACTTCACTTTCCAAATTCTCCTGTCGCTGCAAGCGTGCAGCATGGTTAATCAATTCCCGTCCACCCGGATACATCCTCATACAATAAAAGAGGCGCTAACGCGCCTCTTTTGTCCGATCGATTAGCCAGGTTTATTCTGGCAGGCAATCGCCTTTACCAAGGAATGAACTAGGCGGATCCTAGCTGGTTGGCATCCCTGATAACCAGTAAATAATGGCTATCGCCGGAAGCACTACTATTGCAACTGCTGAAAAAGCATCTGCGAAAGCGTTTTCGTTTTCTGAATTTGTTGATTCGTCGCTCATTGTTGTTCCTGAATATGATGATTTGACCGGCATGGAGTATACGATTGAATCAAGAATAATTCAGTCATATTCTGAATCTTCAGGCAGCATCACTCTGAAATCCTGACTCAATCCGGCGGATGGCACTCCAACAGAGGAAGCGTTACACCTGTTTGGTGGATTTACTGATACTTGTACCCGCACGCTAGAAGGGTTTCTCTATATTTTTAGCGGTACTGACACCGTCCCTGCAATTACCACCGCGTCGGATTCGCCAGGCCACGTACGGCATCCGAGACCCTATTGCGGAGTGTAATTAATAAAGTCTCGATAATTACTTTCATATATATCTTTACCCATGACTTCGATTTGTTTTTGCATGAATAATGTGAGCAGTTTCTGTAAATCAAGATCCTCTTGTAACAGCGCAAACGCCTCGACCGTCGAAAGTGAATTTGGACCAGGCACCTTGCGTAACAAATAGTTTGATGTCGACTGAGGCGCAATACTGATGAGTGGTAACTCCCTCAACCAGTCATTGTCGTGCAACATCCGTTTCGACTTACGCCACGTGGCGTCTAACATCACGGGTGTTGTCAGTTCTGGCTGAGAATCGAGGGCGGTCGGTTCATACGCGATTCGTTTGTTTCCTGAAAAGTCGATGTCACTATCGAAATCGGGAAAGACCAGCGCCAGGTTCGGGCGTCTTATCGGATTAAAAACCTCACCCTCTTTAACCAATATCCCGGGATAGCGCTGCTTGATCAATGACACCGTCGATAGGGTTTTCCTGCGTTCATCTGGATGCCGCAAAATGACAATAGAAGAATCAAACCCGCTCACCTGAACCTGCTTGCATAGGCAGAGCTTGAGAGGCAGACCACAACCCAGGCAATAGCGTTTGCTGAGCAACGGTGTGTGATAGATGGAGGTACGTTTCACTTTGGTTTTAGACAACTGCAATTGCACGCCAATCAGGTGGCCCTTCAAATTGGTATGCAAACGGATTTCACGACGAGCCAATCCGTTGTGTGCTCTGGTCGCATCGATGACGGAAAGACGATAGGTCGTGTCATCTACCCTCTCAGGCTCACCCGCAACCAGAAGAACATGGCCGCTGTCTCCGGTTTTTGGGACATTGTCTTTGCGCCATGCCAGGAGGTTCCAGGGCTTTAGCTGACTTATATGGTTGGAACCTATTTCCTGCAGTATCGCGAAATAGTGAACCGCTCTCGGGCTTTCTAACCCATAGGGCTTTGGCACGGTCAGACGATCACACAGCAAACTGATAAGGCCGGAGCAGTCACAGGCAATCTGATGACCATCCAGAACGGCATTCCTTGAGAATTGCTTCTCCGGCAAATCGAGCCATGCGTTAATTTCAGTTTGCAGCCTCACCCGGTTACTCCACGCTCTCTGGCTGTTTCACTAACCACTGACTCGATCCAAAGTCCTGTTCACACCGCTCATGCTTGCCTCCTGGCGACGAACAAAAAGAATAGTCATGTCGACCGTGAGATTCAGACCACAGATTATCCGTGCAATAGAACAAGGCCAATTTGAATTCCATGAGGGTAGAGGAAACATTAACAGGGAGCTGCACAGCATTGTAGCGACTTGTTCTCTTCTTATTGGCGGTGCATAGTGCCGGCCGCTCACGTATCCTCAGGCAATGTTCTGACTCGGACACAAAAATAAATGCACAAGATGAAAAGTTAGTCCGCCAGACAAAAGCGTACCCCGAGCGCCTGATCGTCAGAAAGCCTATTTTTCAGGTTGCAGTACTTATGCGGGTTCCCTGTTGCTGTGGAAGGCATTAGAGTTGCGAAGGAAGTATCAACTCACCGAACGAGGCCTGGGATCCGACTCACTATCTTAGAACAAACGGAAGAATCTCATGTCTCAGGATATAAAACTGGTTGCACTCGATATCGACGGCACGCTGCTCGCACCGGGTGTACATCACAACGCCCTGCCGGACGATACTGTCGTCGAAGCCGTCGCAGCCCTTCAGGCGCGGGGCATCATCGTTATGCTCGCAACTGGCCGCATGTATCCAGGTACAGCGCCGATTGCGGATCATCTTGGTATCAACGAAACGATCATCTGTCAGCAAGGCGCATCAATCCACAAACCCAACGGCCAACTGCGCGATGCTTTCCCGATCGGTCAGGACATTGCCGCAGAGCTCTACGAGTTCGCCATGAGCCATGGATATAGCCTCTCCTGGTTTGATCATGAACGTTACCTGGTCACAAACATGACACCGGCTACAGAATTTTTCGCAGCTGTATCCGGCGTTAAAGTCGAAATGCATCCAAGACCACACGAATCAGGGGTCAGGGCAACGGGTATCGATATCGTCAGTAACGAAAAGGCATCGAGCGATGTGCACCGTCTGTTAGAAGCACGATATGGCAGCAGGGTTTCGCTGCTGGACTTCACCACAGTAACCGCGGTGCACGACCCCCGCGCCAGTAAAGGCAACGCCCTCGCGATGATTGCAGGTGAGCTGGGCGTGAAACAATCACAGGTACTTGCCCTTGGCGATGGCATTAACGATGTATCCATGCTGTCGTGGGCTGGCCATAGCGGGACTCCCGCTCATGGCGATGCATTTGCAAAAGATTCCGCCAAGGAAGTCCTTGAAGGTGACGGTGTAAGCGGAGTAGTTTCGCGCCTCCTGTCAGTACTGTGATCTCAATTTTGGGGGGCGGAGTAAATTTACCCCGACCCCGTTTAACCTCTACCCCCTAACTGACTACCACTGATCGACATGCATGACGGTGTCGAGCGGCGGCCGGTAAGCGGGCTTGAACTCAGTGCCCTTGGTATAGGCAATGGGGATCAATGCTACCTGGGTATAATCGGCATAGGGAATGCCCAGCAGGTTTGCGACTTCCTCCTCGTGCATCAAATGTAGCGTTGTCCAGGCGGTGCCCAGGCCTCGAGCCCGCGCGGCGAGCATGAAACTCCAGGCAGCAGGAATGATTGAACCGTAAGTAGCAGCCCCGACGAAATTACCGCCACCGGCCATTTCCGGCGCATCAATACGTCCAGCGATGCAGGGAATGAGCAAGGCAGGTGCCTTGGCCATGTTGGCGGCCAAATATTCCGCCGAAGAAGTAGAGCGTTCCTGGCTGGAGACCAGCGATTCATCACCGCTTTCTTTATGCAGGTGGTGAATCGCCACGGGCATCGTTTTATAGATTTCCCAGACCTGGGCATAGATCTCTGCGATTCGATCTTTTTTGGCTTGATCAGTAACAAACATGAACTGCCATCCCTGCGCATTTGAGCCGGTAGGCGCTTGCACCGCGATGTTCATACATTCTTCCAGGACCTCCGTGGGTACCGGACGCTCAAAGTCCAGTCGCTTTCGCACAGCACGCGTGGTGCTGAGAAGTTGATCATTGCTTAGTCCTAACTGTGGATGTGTCATTAAAGTCCTCTTGATATTGTTGAGCTATTGAACTCGAGATCCGAGATTTCGGTTAACTTGACGGCGCAATCAACGATGTCCCTCGTGGTCGTTAGCTGGTTTTATTTCTCTCATCCGGTAGCACCACTGATGCTAGCACTGAGTATGGCCAAGCTAAACCACTCTCATCTCCACGTTTTCTGGGTTCACCGAAGATTTACGTTCCTAACTATGTCGATCTAGACCACATGGATTATACGATTGAATCGTGAACAATTCAGTCAATATTCTGACTATGGAAACAGCACCTCTTAGCGTTTGTTTCCGTGAGTTGTCGATACTGCGTTACTGATGATTTCCAGGTTTCTTTCATGTAGCACAAGAAACAGGTCACCTACACACCGATTTTGGTCACAATGTGGATTACCTGGTTGCATAAATGGAACATGTAAGTGCCATTGCAGGGATCAACACCATGTAACAATACCAACCACGTTCCTTCCAACGTTTACCGTCACAATTCACAGTGCCGTTGACTTAAGAGCTCGGCCGAATGACTTCGATTTCAATATCCATCACGACCACTTCATTTTCCCAGAAGAGTAATTTTGAAAGGTTGGCTAACTTTTCCAATGTCCCCCTACTATCTGCCGTTGTGTAACCGGAGCCCAAGGCATTATAGTCCCACAGGATATATCTAAACCCTTCCTTCAGAAGGAACTCCCTATATTCAGTGGCGCTAACGTTCTGTGGTGTTCCGTAGACTGGGTGCACAATATGGTTTCTTTGGTGGTCCAGTAAGTAGGCTGCAGGTGTCATTGCATAAATTGGTGCGCCTTCCTTGATAGTTGATTGGGCCTTCTCCAACAAGTCTATCCTTTCTTTTCCTAAACTTTTGAAACTCGCACTAATATATTCATCAGTAACCGGAAATGAGATGAGCGTTCTGGAATGGATCAATTTACCAGCTCTATCGATAAAATTACTACTAAACTGACCAATGTTCCAAAGGCACAAAACAAGACTGGTTCACTTTTTAATGTGCCAGTGGATTGTAAACAGGCAAGTGAGCCTCCGATGATTATTGGAACAATTGAGGCGATAGCCAATAGAACAGGCAGAGAAGACCTAAGACCTTGTTCAATATTCTCACCGAACGTGTAGGTAAAAAAGAAATGCAGTACAATCACCGAAATAGCCGCACTAAAGTAAGGAATGTGCTGACGAACAAACACGGACTTCGTCTTAATAAACAGGTAGATAGATACCAACAAAAACAAAATCAGAATGAGTATCGTGGAAGCGTAGTAGAAC
>JABBBA010000196.1 GCA_018607685.1 K189A clade bacterium
ACCTTGCACTGGCCAATGAACGAACCGGTGAATTCTACCGCTCGGTGGGGAAACCTGACCTCGCCATGTACTTTCTCGGAAACGCCCTTAAACACTACAGGCGATGGGGAGCCAACAACAAAGTCCAGCAGTTACAAAACCAGTACTCTGGATTATCTGAGGCCCAGTTTAGCCCAACGTCCACGGGCGAAAATTTTCTGTACGGTGATAAAAACCTGCTTGATATAGAAACGGTGATGAAGTCTTCGCAGGTTCTGGCCGGCGAAATTGTGCTGGAAAACCTTCTAGAGAAACTGATTCAGGTGGCTCTGGTCAGCGCCGGCGCACATAAGGCAAGCCTGGTGCTGAATACCGATGATCTGTTGAGCGTAGAGATTACGACATGGCCCCAGGAAGACGGGAATGCGTTTAGATTCGAAAGCGTGCCAATCGAAGTGTCGGCGGACATCCCGGTTTCCGTGATTCAATATGTCGCACGGACCCAGGAAGACCTGGTGCTCAATGACGCCGAAAACGAAGACATTTTTACACAGGATGAATACATCCTTCGTGAATCACCAAAATCCATTCTCTGTATCCCCATACTTAGCCAGTCACACCTTACCGGAATTCTTTACCTGGAGAATTCCCTCAGCACCCACGCTTTTACCAAAGACAGGGTTTCATTATTAAAGTTACTGGCATCCCAATCTGCGATTTCCATCGAGAACTCAAAACTCTATCAACAGCTGAACGATTCAAAAAACAAGTATTTGTCTCTATATCAAAATGCGGTTGAGGGGATATTCGAAGTCGACCAGGAAGGAAAGGTGACCAACATCAATCCCGCAGCCGCGGCCTTACTGGGTTACGACTCCGTTGATGAACTTCAGGCTGCTGTAGACCCTGGTATCAGCGGATCCTTCGTCAACCCAGCTGACTTCACTGAGTTCCGCCACAAGCTCACCAAACAGGGACGAGTCACCAGTTACGAAACCCAGGTTATTACCCGCGAAGGCGCGCACGTATGGGTCGCGCTATCCGGCCAGGTCGTTTTGGATAACGCCTCAGGCCAGTACAAGCTTGAAGGTGCCATCGTTGACATCTCAGAGCGAAAACTGAGGGAAGCAGCTGAACAGGCGAGAATCAGTGCCGAGTCCGCTACGGAAACAAAGAGTCAATTCCTCGCGAATATGAGTCATGAGATCAGAACGCCGATGAACGCCATCGTCGGCTATACCGACCTGACATTGGCCACCGAGCTCACACAGGAGCAGGCGGAAAACCTGAACACAATAAGAAACGCTTCAAGCCATCTGCTTAACATCGTCAATGATATTCTGGATCTGTCGCGGGTAGAATCAGGAAAGCTGGAACTGGAGCAGACCGCATTCAATCTATCCTTGATATTCGAAGACCTGAGGAACATGTTCAGCCTGGCTGCAGCAGAGAAAGGACTTACGCTTAACCTGCCATCTCCCGGGGAATACAAAGACAAAAACCTTCTTGGAGATCGGATACGCCTGTGCCAGGTCCTGATCAACCTGGTGGGGAACGCCATCAAGTTTACCGATACTGGCAGTATCGATGTCACGTGGTCTGAGGAGAAAGTATCTTCCGATTCTATTCGACTCAGTTTTCGCATTAAAGATACTGGCCGAGGTATAGAGGGCTCAGATCTGAATACGATCTTCGAATCTTTCTCCCAGAGCAACGTCACATCGACGGATACAGGCACAGGATTGGGGCTGTCGATCAGCCGCAAACTGGCACAGATGATGGGCGGTGAACTCGCGGCCAACAGTAAACGTGGAGTAGGCAGCACCTTCTATTTTTCTGCGATCGTGGAGAAATTACCCACCAAACACATTCAGCCGGACACACCAAAGGCCTCTCCTGCCCTGATGACAGACGCCGAGGTGCTACTGGTCGAGGACAACGAAATTAACCAGGAACTTGCTCGCCAGATGCTGGAACGACGCGGCTTTACGGTGACTATCGCAGGCAATGGTGTAGAAGCCCTGGAAGCACTTGCCATAAAACGATACCCGGTTGTGCTGATGGATATTCGAATGCCTGTGATGGACGGCCTGGAGGCCATCAAGCGGATTCGTGCAGACCCGGCACTCAGATCCTCTCTTGTGATTGCGCTCTCCGCCGGCATTCTTGATACAGAGGTCACCGACGCACTGGAGGCCGGGTTCGATCACTACCTGACCAAGCCGGTAGATTTTGATGCCCTGCAGAACCTGCTGTTTGAGACACAGGCCATCCAACCTCGTGTTCAGAGTCAGGAGCAGGAGAAAAGCAACGACCTGTTTATTCGAGGCGTAAATTTCGGCAAGGCAATCGCCAGTCACGATGGCGACCTGCAGTTTCTTCATACGCTGACCGGTGACTTCGTCGATATCTATGGCCGGGCCGATGAGGAATTCACGAACTTGCTGAAGGCCGGTGACATTGAACAGGCGGACCGTTTGATTCACAACATTGCAGGATTGTCCGGCACCTTTGGCGCCGAAGCGCTTATGCTGATAGCAAGAAAGGTAGAGAAAGAACTTCGAGCCGACAAAGAAGTCTGCGAGGAAAGCATCACCGCGTTCAAGCAAGAACTGGGGAATTTTGTTGTCGCCATCGGGGAGTTTCAGGAAAGCCGCAAGGCTACGACATAAGCCTTTAGCGTAAGTTTGGCTCTTTAACAAAAAGCCTTTAGCGAAGGTCTGGCTCTTTAACAAAAAGCCTTTAGCGAAGGTCTGGCTCTTTAACAAAAAGCCTTTAGCCAATAACAAAAACCTTAGTCCTCCAGAAAACCGCCTTAGAGGTTTACCACATCCAATGGCTTCACCTGTTTAAGTTGCTTTTCTTCCAGCCCGGAGAAATCGAACAGATCCCGGTCCGCAAGATGCGAGGGTACGACATCGGTCATCGCCCTGGCTATTGAAGCGAGTCTACCCGGATGCAGCGTATCCCATTCCTGTAGCATATCCTTGATAACCTGGCGCTGTAGATTGTCCTGGGAACCACACAGGTTGCACGGAATGATGGGTAACTCCATCAACTCGGAATATCGCTCAATGTCTTTTTCACGGCAATAGGCTAACGGCCTGATGACCATGTTCTGCCCATCATCACTTAGCAGCTTTGCCGGCATAGTCTTCAGCTTGCCGCCGTGGAACATGTTCAGAAACAGCGTTTCTATCATGTCATCACGATGATGGCCCAGCGCTATTTTTGTATAACCATTCTGCTTCGCGAACTTGTACAAAATACCGCGCCTGAATCGTGAACACCAACCACAGTAGGTCTTACCCTCAGCGACCATATCCGTCACCAGAGAATAGGTATCTTCTTCCAAAATCTTGTAATCAACACCTAATGTCTCGAAATAACGTGGCAGGACTTCCTCAGGAAAGCCGGGCTGCTTCTGATCAAGATTCACCGCCAGCAGCTCGAAATTAATCGGTGCGCGATCCCTCAGACTCAGTAAGATATTCAACATGGTCAAGGAATCTTTACCACCAGAGATGCAAACCATGATCCGGTCTCCGTCCTGGATCATGTTGAAATCTGCGATCGCTTTGCCTGTTTCATGGCGAAGCTTTTTGTTCACCTTGCTGAGTTCCAGTTTTAGGTCAGTCATCGGGACGGTCTACACATTGCTCGAGAGCGGCATTCTACACGGAACCACATTTCAGAAGAAACTGGTCGCGGGAGCCCTTATCTGCGGCTTGTCCGCGCAGGCCTGCGCTGGGGTCGTCCTTCTCTATCATCATGTGGATGAAGCAACGCCTGCAATTACCAGCATTGCGCCCGATCAATTCAACCGGCACCTGGATATCATCGAAGACGAGGGCTATACGGTATTACCGCTTGATGAACTGGTCAGGCGCTCTATGGACGCTGGGCCGGAGCGAAGGAAGTCTGACGAGAAGATCGTCGCCATCACCTTTGACGACGCCTACCGCAGTATCTATACCACGGCCTTTCCAAACCTTCGGGCAAGAGGCTGGCCCTTTACCATTTTCGTTGCAACCAGACTGGTCGAACAGGAAAACCCGCAGTATCTGACCTGGGCCGAACTAACCGAAATGTCCGGTCACGGTGCCACAATCGCGAATCACACCGACAGCCATACCCATATGATCCGCCGTCTTGAAACAGAAACCGCCGACGCCTGGAAGGGCCGAATGAACGGCGAGATACTGACGGCAAAGGATCTTCTGGTGGAACACGGCCTGGACTCCAATTTCTTCGCCTACCCCTACGGTGAGTATGACGCAGAAATTCTGGCCCTTGTGGGTCAACTGGGGATGATCGGTTTTGGGCAGCAAAGTGGAGCCATCGGGCCACATTCAAACCCCCTACTGTTGCCTCGATATCCGCTTGCAGGCGTCTATGTGGGTGAAGCCGCTTTCAGGGATAAACTTCGCAGCCTGCCGATGCCCATCCTGCATCCCGGGATAGAGCCTCTGGTGTCGGATAACTTTAAGCCACCACTGAAACTGTCCTTCGTCACGAACACCCTGAACCTGTCGCGGCTGGCCTGTTATGGCCCCGGTGGGCGCATGGCATTGTCGGAAACAAGCGCATCAAACATTCTCGCGACACCCCTGGAGGACGTTTCGGTCGGCAGAACCCGCTATAACTGCACCTTGCCGAAAGGAAACCGGTTTTACTGGTTTTCACAATTGTGGATCAGGAAAAAAGACGATGGCTCCTGGTACTACGAACCCTAGAGCCAAACGCCTGTGGCCAAGACAGCCGGAGGCGAAGACAAACGCCGGCGGCTTAGAGTAAAACGAGGTAAAAAGCCCAGACCTGACGTAAACAGCCGTGGCTAAGCGAGTTCTCGCAAAACACTGGCCGGTGGTGTGTCAACAACTCTTCGGGTTGCAAAGGTCCCCACGGAGCCAATCAGAACGATTCCTACAAGTGGGCCCAGTATCCAAAGCTCAGGGTTGAACTCATAGTCGAGCTCGAATATTTGAGTTTCCAGCATAAAGACAGTGATTTCAGACCCGACGGTTGCCAGAACACCTGCAAAAAATCCGAGCGCACAGAACTCGATCGCAAGACTGCCCAGAATCAGTCGCCTGCCCGCCCCCAGGGTCCGCAGGATGGCATGTTGTTTCATTCGCTCATCCATTGAAGCCTGGATGCTCGCCAGCAGAACAAGCGCACCGGACGCGAGGATCAGCACCAGCACCAGTTCGATCGCAAGCGTAACCTGGCTGATGATCCGCTGTATTTGCTCAATCAGCGCATCAATCTCGATGACCGTCATTGTCGGATAGGATTTGAGCAGATCATTCAGAAAAAGCTTTTGGTCTTTCTCAAGATGAAAGCTGGTCATAAATGTCGAAGGGAATTCCTCGAGGATTCCCGGCGAAAAAATAATGTAGAAGTTCGGTTGCATGTTATCCCAGGCAACCGTCCTGATACTCCCAATTCGCGTCAGCACTTCCCTGCCCTGAATGGTGAATATCAGCTCGTCATCAACCTTAAGCTGATTGCTGTAAGCCAGATCCTTTTCAAGCGAAACCAGCGGCGGTCCGGCGTAATCATCGTCCCACCATTCTCCGGCTATCACGATGTTGTCATCGGGCAGCACATTGGACCAGGTCAGGTTTCTGCCTGAGCTCGATCCCGGCGCGTCTTCGCCCCGATGTTGCAGGCGCTTGTCCCGGTCAGAGGCTGATTCTCCATTCACGGTGGTGATTCGCCCCCGTATCATCGGGTACAGTGGCTGGCTGTCGACGCCGTTCTCAGTCAATAGCGTCCTGATGGGCTGAACATCCTCCGGTGTAATATTAATGGCAAAGTGATTCGGCGCATCCGGCGGAATCTGCGCCTGCCACTCCGAAATAAGCGCTGTTCTCACCAGGTACAGTATCAGGAGCAGCATGATTGCCAGTCCGAAGACCAGTATCTGCATAGTATTTTCCTGGCCCCGTCTCTGCATACCCGCGAGCGCCAGCCGCCACGCGCTACCCGCCTGCATACCAAGAACACCACCGCTTCGAAGAAGCATAAATGCAACCCCAAACAGCACGACTATCGATACAACAGAGCCGCTGAAGATCATCAATGTCAATTTGAGATCCTGTGAGTACCACCACATCAGGCCAAGCGTGCCTAAAACAGCGAAGGCATAGGTCATCCCGTCGGCAACACTCGCATCCCCCAGGTCCCGGCGAATAACCCTGACGGGATCAATAGAACGAAGTTTTAGCAGCGGCGGCAATGCGAAACTCAGCAGGCAGATAAACCCCGTCACCAGCCCCAGTAACACCGGGCGCATGGATGGCTCCGGAAGTTCTATCGGTATATAGGGCGCCAGAATTTTCGCCACCCCCATCTGCATGCCATAGCCTATCGCTGCACCGAACAGGGTAGCGGTCGAACCGAGCGTCACAAAAATGGTAACAAAAATCAGATCAACAGCGCGAGGTGTCGCGCCGAGGGTTTTCATAATGGCTACGTGATCGTAGTGCCTCAGGCTGTATCGCTGCGCAGCGAGCGCGATAGCAACACCGGCAAGCACGACCCCCAACAAACTACCCAGTAGAAGGAAACGTTCACCCCGGTCCAGGGCATCACCGATTCCCTCCGCACCTTCCTTTACGCCAAATATTCGCTCCTCCGGTCCAAGCCTTGGCGTCGCCCACTCCTCAAACTGCTCAAGGCTCGAACGGTCGCCGGCAAACAGATAGCGATAGGTCAGGCGACTTCCCGGTTGCACCACTTCCGTCGCCGGAACATCAGCGAGATTCATCAGCACCCGTGGCCCGGCGTTGCTAAAACCGCCGCCCCTGTCAGGTTCCTTTATCAGGACGCGGGTAACGGGAATACTGGCGACCCCAACGTCCAGCAAGTCTCCGGGCGAAACGTCAAGAGATGGGAACAACCGGCTTTCGATCCATATCTCTCCGGG
>JABBBA010000081.1 GCA_018607685.1 K189A clade bacterium
ACCAAGGGCAACGATATGTCTATTTCTGGCGGTGAACACGGACGCCACATTTAGCGAAAGTCCCAGCCTTTTCTTTAGCTGATCCTTAAGGCTCTGCAGGCCGGCCCCGGTCTTGGCAGACATGTGAATTCCATCGGTTAGCTGGCCAGTTTCTGGGACGAGGTCGGTTTTATTGAAGACTACGACCGTTCGAAGATCTTTGGTCAGTAATTCGGCCTGTTTCATGGCATCCGGCTCGCTGGCATCTATGACAGCGATCACCAGATCTGCTTCTTCCCCGGCCGCCAATGCCCGTTTGACACCCTCCGCCTCGATTTTATCAAGACTTTCTCTAATCCCGGCAGTGTCAACAAGCCGCAACGGTATCCCGTCCAACTGCAATGTTTCGTTAACCACATCCCGAGTAGTACCGGGAATATCTGTCACTATTGATGTATCTCTTCCGGTAAGAAGATTCATTAAACTGGATTTACCTGCATTCGGCTTTCCCATTAACACTACCGATGCTCCTTCAACCAATAGCGCTCCATGATTTGTTTCATCCAGGACCTTGTCCAGTTCCTGAAAGACATCAGCCAGCTGAGCCTCGATTCTTTCGTCAGAAAGAAAGTCGATTTCTTCCTCCGGGAAATCAATTGATGCTTCAACAAAAATACGCAACGCAATAACTTTGGTGACCAGTTGATTGATTTTGGTAGAGAATTCACCCTGTAGCGAACGTACCGCTCCCCTCGCTGCCGCCTCTGTGTTGCTGTTAATAAGGTCCGCAATGGCTTCTGCCTGGGCTAAATCCATCTTGTCATTCAGATAAGCCCGCTGACTAAACTCACCGGGTCCTGCTATCCTTGCACCCAGGCTAACAATTTTGTTAAGGAGCATTTCGAGTACGATGGGTCCACCGTGACCCTGCAATTCGAGCACATCTTCACCGGTAAAAGACCCTGGTCCGTTGAAATAGAGTGCTATCCCCTGATCGATAACGTCTTCATCTATGCCAAAAGTCGTGTAGGTCGCCTGACGCGGTTCAGGTATTTCACCCAGAAGCTGTCGGCTAATCTCTTTTACACCAGGACCAGAAACACGAACGATACCAATACCACCTCTACCCGGGGCAGTTGCCCTGGCAGCTATCGTATCTTTGATATAGGGCATCGGATTTAAGTGATGACTTGGATCATTGTCAGGAAGCTTTTTCCAGCTGTCTCGTCACATAGAGCTGCTGAAGAATCGACAGGATATTGTTAACAAGCCAGTACAGAACAAGACCGGATGGAAACCAGAGGAAGAAGAACGTGAACATAATGGGCATGAACTTGAACACTTTTGCCTGGACAGGGTCTGGTGGTTCCGGCTGCAATCTCTGTGTCAGGAACATAGAGATGCCCATCAATATTGGAAGGATAAAGTAAGGGTCCATCGCAGACAGGTCATCTATCCAAAGAAAGAAAGGTGCCTGACGTAGCTCAACACTTTCCATCAGCGTCCAATAGAGCGCAAGAAACACGGGCATCTGCAGAAGAATGGGGAAACAACCACCGAGAGGGTTTGCGCCCTCTTTCTTGTACAACTCCATCATGGCCTGGGAAAACTGCTGGCGATCATCACCGAAACGTTCTTTTAGACGGACCATTTCAGGCTGAAGCTTGCGCATCTTGGCCATCGACCTAAAGCTTGCGGCAGACAACGGGTACAGAAGGGATTTGACGATGATCGTAAGACCAATAATCGCCAGGCCCCAGTTTCCAACAAACGAATGAATCGCTGTAAGCATGTAAAACAAAGGCTGCGCCAGCCACCAGAGAAAACCGTAATCAACGGTTAGCTCGAGACCCGTTGCTATCTCTTCGAGTCGGTACTGGTCTTTCGGACCCGCATAAAAGCTGGCTCCAATAGTCCCCGTCTCTCCTGGAGAAATCGTAATGGGAGGTGTAGTAAGCCCAAAAAGATAGATATCCTGATTTTTTAGCTTCCTGCCGCGATAGGTATTACCAATCGCTTCACGGGGCACCCAGGCACTCACAAAGTAGTGCTGCACCATCGCGACGTAACCTTCATCAAGCGTCAGCTTGTAGCTTTCCTCTTCGAGGTCATCAAACTCCAGTTTGCGATAAAACTCCTCGTCGGAACGGGTGGCTCCACCAACGTAGGGCTGCATGCCCATTAAATTATCTGATTGCGCGATTGGTGCCTGTCCGTCACGCTTGATTTGAGCAAACAACCCACCTATCCAGGGCTCATTACCCATATTTGTTATCTGGTAATCGACGTCTACCAGGTAATCACCGCGGGTAAAGTGGTAATTTTTAAGAATTCTGCTGCCATCCTGCTGAATTGTCGTCAGCGTAACGGTCAATTCGGGCGCGTCCCCTATGTCAAAGGAGGTACTATCAGCGGTAAAAGTGGGCCTAAATCCTTGCTTGTCTGTGCCACTAGGACCAATCAGCCCACTTTGTGCGACATAGGAGTTCTTTGGGTCTACCAGGATAAAGGGGACGTCTGGAGTCTCAAGTGTGGCCGGATATTTCGGCAGGGCGACACTCACCACGTCTCCACCGAGAGTATCGATCCTGACGACCAACACATCTGTTGTGACCGTAATTAGGTCCCTGGCTGCCGGTGCATCTGTTGCTGCAGGCGTTATTTCATCTCCTTCAAGAGTTGGGACTATGTTCCCTGAAATGTTCCCTGAAGTAGTTACCGGAGCGATGTCCGACATTGTAGGAACAGTATCAACCAGCGAAGAAGACTCTTCCATCACGACCGTTTCGCCTGATGGCTGGCTTGAGCCCTGATAATAGTCTTCATTCCACGCTAAAATAAGCATGTAGGATGTTACTGCCAGACCCAATAGGATCAGTACGCGTTGAATATCCATCTAAATTCCTTCTTCAACTGCACTAAGTTGTTGTTCTGTCGGGACGGGATCAAAACCGCCTGGGTGAAATGGATGACATTTGCCTACTCTAACTACTGTCATACCAAGACCCTTTAACACACCGTGGGTCTCTATTGCCTCGGAACTATAAGCTGAACAAGAGGGATAAAAACGGCAACGAGGTCCAAGAAAGACACTGATTGTCAGTTGGTAGATTCGGATTAATGCCAGCAAAGCTCGTTTCATAAGTTGCTTCTTTACCTTAGTTTCTCAGCCAGGGACATAAAGGAATTCTGTAGAAGCCCGGAAAGATCCGATTCGGCTTTGATCTTTGGCCGGGTCAATACAACGATATCCCAACCGAGTTCTTGATCCTGCGGCAGCTTGCGAAAAGTTTCCCTGATTCGTCGCTTTACCTGATTCCGCTGAACCGAGCCAGGAATGCTCTTTTTGCTGACGATCATACCCAGGCGATTAAACCCCTGGTTATTTGGCTTAGCAAGAAACAGCAGCGAAGCGGAGCTAACCCGGGCTTCGTTTTTATCAAAAACAGCATTGAATTCATACGAATGTGCCAGTCGATGACTTAAAGGAAACTTTTGAATCAGCTGTTTTGGGATAGCCACGATACTCGCGCCGAAGGCCAGTTGGGGTATCCAGAGGCCTTCGTATTAGGCAGACAGTACTTTTCGGCCTTTCGCTCTACGCCGTTTCAGTACTAGACGTCCACCCTTGGTGGCCATCCTGGCACGGAAGCCATGGGTTCTCTTCATTTTAAGAACACTTGGTTGGAAAGTTCGTTTCATGATGGTTACCGGTTAATTGGATGTCGAGAAGGAGCGCGATTCTAAAGAAGATGGGAGGTTAGGTCAATTCCGCGTTTGTTTGCTTTTTTGATCGACCGACTCTTCTTTATAATTAAAGTCCTTATATATATATAATTTATTATTACTATTTCTATTATAAGCCCCGGTTCTGTGTGTAACCGTATATTATTCTTTTTTTTCAGCGGCTTACGAACATAACAACTACATTATGAACCGGTGTCTTAGCACTGCGTATCCTGTGGGGAAATTGGGGGTAAAGAATGGACTTATCCACAGGTCCAACAAGGTCATTAAGGGGTTAGATTTAACCCACAAGTTATCCACAGGTTAATCACCGGTTAGTCAGGCCATTTGTGCATAAATAACTGAAAAATAAATACTTTTCAGTGTGTTTTTTCCACCAATCGCTTGGCTTGAACGTTGAAATAGAGTTAATATCCTTCCGTGCTTCAAGCATGATAGGTGCCGCGATTTACCACTCTACCAGCCCATCACGGTAGAGAAAATCCAAGCAAAGCAAGAAACACGAATACTACTTAGCATAGCGATTATGGGGGTTTTGTGGGGGCCAAAATTTGGCAAAAGTGTCTTGATAGACTCGAAGATGAGCTGTCTTCTCAGCAATTTAACACCTGGATCAGGCCGCTGCAGGTCATGGGGAGTGATGACAATGTTAAATTGTTGGCACCGAACAGGTATATCAAAGACCAGGTCAGTAGCCAGTTTTTGAATAGAATCCAGGAATTGTTGTCACAAAACGGTTCCGGTCCAGTTGAACTAGAGATCGGCAGTAGCGGTAAGCTCGTCGATAAGAAGTCAGAAGGTTCTAATACCTTCGCCGCGCGCGAGCGTTTTTATCCACTGTTGGACCTTAATAAGGATTTCACCTTTGATACGTTTGTCGAAGGCCGTTCAAACCAACTGGCGAGAGCCGCAGCGGTCCAGGTTTCTGAGAATATTGGTGGTTCCTCATATAACCCGTTGCTGCTCTATGGGGGGGTAGGTCTAGGAAAGACTCATCTTATGCACGCCGTGGGTAACTCCATCGCTGAACGTCATCCGAACCTAAAGGTGGCGTACATGTATTCACAGCGATTTATGGAAGACATGGTCAGGGCCATTGAACATGGCACCATGTCAGATTTTACCCAGTATTATCGATCGGTCGATGTGCTGCTCATGGATGATATCCAGTTTCTGGCAAAAGGTATGAAAACCCAGGAAGAATTCTTCCATGTTTTCAATAGGTTACAGGATGACGGGAGTCAGATTGTGTTAACCTGTGATCGTTATCCGAAGGAGATCGAAGGGTTAGAAGAACGGTTGGAGAGTCGTTTTGTCTGGGGCATGACGGCACCGGTAGAGCCACCGGACCTTGAAACCCGGGTAGCTATTCTGATGAAGAAAGCAGAGGTTGATCAGGTGCACTTACCCAGCGAGTCTGCCTTTTTCATCGCAGAGAGAATCAGGTCGAATGTAAGGGAGCTTGAAGGCGCGTTAAAGCGGGTCATCGCTAACTCAAATTTCACAGGTGAACCGATCAGTAATGAGCAGGTCCGGGATTCTCTTCGGGACTTGATAGCGATTCAGGATCGACAAATTGGGATAGATAATATCCAGAAGACGGTCGCTGATTACTACAAAATCCGCCTCGGAGATCTCCACTCAAAAACACGAACCCGATCAATAGCGAGACCAAGGCAGGTCGCTATGGCTTTGGCTAAAGAGTTAACCAATCACAGTTTGCCAGAGATTGGCAATTCTTTTGGTGGAAGAGACCACACCACGGTTCTTCACGCTTGTCGCAAGATCGAGGAACTCAAAGAAAGTAATCGGGACATCAGAGAGGATTATAATAATCTTCTGCGGTTGTTGACCTCCTGAGCGGGAGTTTGGCTACGTTGTTGGTCCGGTTGATGTCATTGGATGTCTCATGAAATTTACGATTGCTAGAGAAAAACTGCTTGAACCATTGCAGCTGACCAGCGGTGTTGTTGAACGTCGACAAACGAGCCCGGTACTCTCGAACTTACTGCTCAATCTGGAGCAGGACAGGCTGGTGATTACTGGAACAGACCAGGAAGTAGAACTCACCGTTGTGATAACAGACGTCATTGTTGACGAGCCGGGTGAAGTGACTGTACCGGCGCGGAAACTGATGGACATCTGTAAGAGCCTTCCCGATGGGGCGGAGATGTCAGCGAACCTTGAAGGCAATCGGGTAGCCGTTGATAGTGGTCGGTTTAATTCCTTCCTTGCTACGTTACCGGTCAGCGAGTTTCCCAATATTGAGGTCGGCGCTCATGACGTGTCGATTGAGCTATCAGTCCATGATTTAAAAAGGTTGTTACAACGTACGAGTTTCGCGATGGCGCAACAGGACGTTCGCTACTTTTTTAACGGCGTGCTTTTGGAAGTTCAGAATGGGTTAGTGAGGTTTGTCGCGACTAATGGCCAAAGGCTAGCGACCAGTTTCGTCAATACCGGTACCCAGGGTAGCCACCAGTTCATCATTCCGAGGAAGGCTGTGGCTGAGCTCGTCCGGGTTCTTGATGAAGATAGCGAAGAACCGGTAGTACTCAATTTTACAGCGAATCATATGCAGGTCGACCGCGGCAATGTTAGGCTGATCACAAAGCTGATCGATGCAACCTATCCGGATTACTCCAGGGCGATACCGGATGGCGGCGATAAAGTAGTCATTGCTGATCGGCAATTATTGAAAGAAGCGTTATCCAGGACAGCAATTCTGTCAAACGAGCTTTACCGGAATGTCAGGTTGATGTTGCATCCCGGAAAGTTGGATATGCACGCAAACAACCCGCAGCAGGAAGAGGCCGAGGAAACTGTTACGGTAGAATATGAAGGGGACAGGCTGGAGATTGGCTTCAACGTTAGTTACCTGATTGACGCTCTATCTGCAATGAAGGGTGATACAGTCAGGATGACATTTAGTGAACCGGGTAGCGCCTGTCTGTTGGAAGACCTGGAAGAAGCTGAGTCGTTGTTTGTGATTAGCCCGATGGTGTTGTAACGAAATAGATTAGATAGTGAGCGCTTGCTTACTTGTTAGATATGGTGGGATAAGAGTATGAAGTTTTCAGTTAACCGTGAGCTATTGCTGAAGCCGCTTCAGCAGGTTGCAGGCGTCGTAGAACGACGACAAACATTACCAGTATTGTCGAACCTGTTG
>JABBBA010000392.1:0-2791 GCA_018607685.1 K189A clade bacterium
GGACTGGCGTCCAACGCGCCGGCTCGCATCGCCATAGAACCTGCTACCTTAAAAGCAACTTCACTGGAATCAACATCATGATAGGAACCGTCATATAACGTGGCCTTTACACCCTGAAGCGGATATCCAGCCAACACGCCGTTCGACAACTGATCCTGAATACCTTTTTCTACAGCGTTGATATATTCCCGGGGTACGGCACCACCCACTATCTCATCAACAAACTCGTAACCGTCACCTGCAAGCGGCTCGATCTTGATCCAGACATGACCGTACTGTCCGCGGCCACCGGTTTGCCGAACAAACTTACCTTCTGAATTAACGGTTTCGCGAATCGTTTCTCGATAGGCAACCTGCGGTTTCCCAATGTTCGCCTCAACACTGAATTCGCGCTTCATTCGATCAACGATGATATCCAGGTGCAGTTCACCCATGCCGCCGATAATGGTCTGACCACTTTCTTCGTCGGTGTGCACCCTGAACGATGGATCTTCAGCCGCGAGTTTACCCAAGGCGACGCCCATCTTTTCCTGATCCGCCTGGGTCCTGGGTTCTACCGCGACATGAATCACCGGCTCCGGAAACTCCATTCGTTCCAGTGTTATTGCTTTACCTTCATCACAGAGCGTGTCACCCGTGGTGGCGAGCTTAAGACCGATTGCTGCGGCGATATCTCCAGCGCGGACTTCTTTAATCTCTTTTCTGTCATTGGAATGCATCTGGACCATTCGTCCAATGCGTTCCTTTTTACCCTTAATCGGGTTCCATACGGAATCGCCTGATTGCAGGACCCCGGAATAAACCCGGAAGAAGGTCAGGGCGCCAACGAAGGGGTCAGTCGCAATTTTGAATGCCAGGGCTGCGAATGGCTCTTCGTCATTCGCATGCCGCTCCGCCACCTCTTCACCATCCTCAAGAAAACCTGTGATGGCTTTCACTTCATCCGGCGCTGGCAAATATTCAATAACGGCGTCCAGCATTGTCTGGACACCTTTGTTCTTAAAGGCTGAACCACAAAGTGCGGGAACAATTTCGTTAGCAATGGTACGTTGCCGGATACCCTGCTTGATGTCCTCAATAGTGAGTTCACCACCTTCAAGGTATTTTTCCGTCAATTCATCACTGGATTCGGCGGCGGCTTCGATCAGTTTTTCACGATACTCTTCGGCCTGTTCGACCAGGTCCTCCGGAATATCCGCCTCTTCAAATGTCAGCCCCAGATCTTCTTCATTCCAGTAGATGGCTTTCATCTTGACGAGATCGATGACCCCTTTGAAATTCTCTTCGGCACCAATGGCGAGCTGCAGACACACCGGCGTAGAACCCAGCCGCTGTTCAATCTGATCCACAACCCGCAGGAAATCAGCGCCGGCACGATCCATCTTATTGACGAATACTAGCCGTGGCACTTCATATTTGTTGGCCTGACGCCAAACGGTTTCCGATTGCGGCTCGACCCCTGAGGTAGCACAAAACACGACAACGGCTCCATCAAGCACCCGCAACGATCGCTCTACTTCAATCGTGAAGTCTACGTGACCCGGTGTATCGATGATGTTGATTCTGTGCTGGTCAAACTGGCCCTGCGTCCCTTGCCAGAATGTCGTGGTTGCAGCGGACGTGATCGTAATGCCACGTTCCTGCTCCTGCTCCATCCAGTCCATTGTTGCTGCACCGTCGTGGACTTCCCCTATCTTGTGGGAAAGCCCGGTGTAGAACAGGACGCGCTCCGTTGTCGTGGTTTTACCAGCGTCAACGTGCGCGACAATACCGATATTCCGATATCGCTTGATGGGTGTTTCTCTAGGCACGGTAACTCCGCTAAGAGGTAGTCGCTAGAATCGATAGTGAGCAAAAGCCCTGTTCGCTTCTGCCATTCTGTGCGTATCTTCACGCTTTCGAACAGCGGCTCCACGGCCTTCAGCGGCTTCCATCAATTCACCAGCAAGTCGCTGCGACATGGATTTTTCACCACGCTTTCGCGCTGAATCAACCAGCCATCTCATGGCAAGTGCATTACGACGGGAAGGTCTTACTTCAACTGGAACCTGGTAGGTAGCACCACCAACTCGTCGAGATTTCACCTCAACTGATGGAGCGATCGCTTCCAGTGCTGCATCAAAAACTTCAATGGGATCTCCTGCGCCACGTTCTTTAACGCGGTCCAGTGCACCATAGACAATCTTTTCTGCAACAGCTTTCTTGCCACTAACCATTACATGGTTCATGAATTTGGCAAGGGTAACGTTTCCGTATTTCGGATCAGGGAGGATATCCCTTTTCGGTGGGATTCTTCTTCTAGGCATGGTTACTTCCTCTTCAGGTTAATCGGGCACAACGCCCGGCCTTACTTTTTAGGTTTATGTTTTGCGTTACTTTTACGTGGAAATTTTTCTAAGGGCTTAGACCCCTAACGCTGGGTGATGGGCCTTTCTATTGATCCACCAAGGTTAGCTGGCGGGTCTGTACTTTCTATTTATCGAACTATTTGTCGGCCTATTTATCGACGTCGCCTCGATGCCGAAAAGACATTGTTTCCCTCCGATCAAGATTACGGTCTCTTGAACAGCGCTTCAGGCCCTGGTTAAGCAATCGTCGAAGCTCGCCACTGGACCATCGGCCGTCACCGATGGAAAACAACCGATCGTGATGGTGCTATTCTGAAAGCACACTACCTTACTCTAAGACGGTAGCTCTAGGTCTTCGGTTTCTTGGTACCGTACTTGGAACGCCCTTGCATTCGGTCGCTTACTCCGGTGGTATCAAGTGTTCCACGAACAGTGTGATATCG
>JABBBA010000392.1:2801-6877 GCA_018607685.1 K189A clade bacterium
CAGGTTAATCGGGCACAACGCCCGGCCTTACTTCTAGAATTTCCTTGAATTTTTCATCGAAAAATTCTTAGAAATTCTTGAACCCCGAGCGCTAGCCGAGGGGTCTGGGTTTAACCTCGATCTTCAATCGATCAAGGCCTTGGTATTAGATCTCTCCACTCCAGCGCTTCGCGCTTCCGGTCGAGATGACGATGGTTGTTAAGATTTAGGCTTTTTAGTACCGTACTTGGACCGACCTTGCATACGGTCGCTCACGCCAGTGGTATCCAACGTTCCACGAACAGTGTGATATCGAACACCTGGCAAGTCTTTAACCCGACCACCCCTGATAAGAACAACTGAGTGTTCCTGCAGGTTATGGCCTTCACCGCCAATGTATGAGGTCACCTCAAATCCATTGGTCAACCTGACCCTGCAGACTTTACGTAGCGCTGAGTTCGGCTTCTTCGGTGTGGTCGTATAAACCCGCGTGCAAACACCCCTTTTCTGGGGGCTGGCTTGCAACGCTGGTACGTCGCTCTTGACGACCTTGCGTTTTCTTGGCTTTCGAACCAATTGGTTGATTCTGGCCATAACTGTGTATTCTCCTGTAATTTTTCGAAAACCAGCCATTGGGCTGGTTCCGCGAGGGGCGCATTCTAGGGGTAAGTGGGGTCGGAGTAAAGTGTTACTCCGACCCGGACCCTGGCTTTAGCTTGCCTCGCTGGAGTTGAATGCTTCCGCAAGCGCCTGTTCTACTTCACTGGCGCTAACTGTGCTTCCTTCTTCACCGGATTCACGCTTCTTCTTGCGATCCTCATGGTATTTCAGGCCAGTACCAGCCGGAATCAGTCGACCGACAATAACGTTTTCCTTCAATCCACGGAGGTGATCACGTTTGCCGGTAACAGCTGCTTCCGTGAGTACCCGTGTGGTTTCCTGGAACGAAGCTGCCGAGATGAAGGATTCTGTTGCCAGAGCCGCCTTGGTAATACCAAGCAGCACTCGCTGTCCCTTAACCTCAACCTTGCTGTCCGCACGGAGGCCGTCATTAGCTTCAAGGAAGCGGTTATATTCAACCTGCTCACCTTTGATCATGACCGAATCACCCGGCTGTGATACCTCTACCTTTCTGAGCATCTGGCAAACAATGACTTCAATATGCTTGTCATTGATACCTACACCCTGAAGACGGTAAACGTCCTGGACTTCCTTGACGATGTAATTGGCAAGTGCGGCAACACCCTTCAACCTGAGAATGTCATGTGGATTCTCGGGTCCGTCGGATACAACTTCACCTTTCTCTACATGCTCACCCTCAAATACCGTCATGTGACGCCACTTGGGAATCAGCACTTCGTAGTGATCGCTACCTTCAGGTAACTCACTCGTGTCCTGCGGGGTAATCACAAGCCTGCGCTTGCCCTTGGTTTCCTTACCGAAACTAACGGTACCGGTAATTTCTGCCAGCACTGCTGCCTCTTTTGGCTTACGCGCTTCAATGAGATCGGCAACCCGCGGCAAACCACCCGTGATATCACGAGTCTTTGAACCTTCCTGAGGAATACGGGCAATAACGTCACCCATCTCGATATGGGCTCCATCTTCCAGACTAAGGATCGCGTTCGCTTCCATAAAGTAGTGAGCTGGTACATCAGTACCCGCGAGCATCAATGCCTCACCCTTGTCGTCAACCAGCCGCACGGCTGGCCTGATATCTTTACCGGCACTCGGTCGTTCTTTTGGATCGATAGTGGAGATACTGGTCAACCCGGTCAGTTCATCTGTCTGGCGCCTGATCGTGATACCTTCTTCCATACTCTCAAACACGACATTACCCTGAACCTCAGAGACAATCGGGTGAGTGTGTGGATCCCAGTTTGCAATGATCTCGCCTGATTCAACGTGTTCACCTTCGCCTTTCTTCAAAACAGCACCGTAAGGCAGCTTGTATCGTTCTCGCTCACGGCCGCTTTCGTCATCAGAGACCGCAATCTCACCGGAGCGGGATACCGCAACCAGCTCACCGTTGGTCTTGGTGATCGTCTTAAGGTTATGAAGACGAATCTTACCGGAGTGTTTCACCTGAACGTTGTCAATCGCCGTTGCTCGGGACGCCGCTCCACCAATGTGGAAGGTACGCATCGTGAGCTGTGTTCCTGGCTCACCAATTGACTGGGCAGCGATAACACCAATGGCTTCACCAATGTTAATAATGTGGCCACGACCCAGATCACGTCCATAACAATTACTACATACGCCGTATCGTGTTTCACAGGTAATTGGACTACGCACGATCATTTCATCGATGCCGGAGCCTTCGATGACATCCGCAAGCTTCTCATCGATCATCGTGCCTCTTGTTACCAACACGTCTTTCCCGTCCGAGGTCATGACATCTTCCGCCACAACCCGACCAAGAACCCTGTTACCGATTGCCTCGACTACGTCGCCGCCTTCAATCACAGCGGTCATCACCATTCCCTTGTCGGTACCACAATCAACCTCTGTAACAACCAGATCCTGGGCAACATCAACAAGTCGACGAGTCAGGTACCCGGAGTTAGCGGTTTTAAGCGCTGTATCCGCGAGACCTTTACGTGCTCCGTGAGTAGAGATGAAGTACTGCATTACGTTCAACCCCTCTCGGAAGTTTGCAGTAATAGGCGTCTCAATAATTGAACCGTCAGGCTTGGTCATTAGACCTCGCATACCAGAGAGCTGCCTGATCTGCGCGGGGCTACCCCGTGCGCCTGAGTCCGCATACATCCACACACTGTTGAATGAATTCTGTACTTCGTCTTCGCCTTCGCGGTTTTTAACCGTTTCTTTGGACAGATTGTCCATCATGGCCGCACCAACCATATCGTTAGCACGCGTCCAGATATCAATGACCTTGTTGTACTTTTCACCCTGGGTCACAAGACCGGAAGCAAACTGGGATTCAATTTCCCGGATTTCCGCTTCTGCCTCAGCAATGATCGGGGCCTTTTCATCGGGAATAACGAAATCATCTACACCAATAGACGCACCGGAACGGGTTGAATACTCGTAACCGAGGTACATCAACTGGTCGGCAAAAATAACCGTCTCTTTCAAGCCAACAGACCGATAACAAAGGTTGATAAGGCGAGAAATATCCTTGTTGCTCATGGTGTTATTAACGTGGCTATACGGCATTCCGTCAGGCACGATCTCATAAACCAGTGTTCGACCAACCGTTGTATCAACAATTTGGGTGGACTCAATTAGTTCACGGTTTTCGTTAAACAGTTTCTCTGTAACCCTTACCTTGACCCGAGCCTGCAGGCCTACCTGGCCTGATCGATACGCCCGCGAAACTTCGTGGATATCCGCGAAAATCATGCCTTCGCCTTTATCGTTAACACGCTCCCGAGTCATCCAGTAAACACCAAGAACAACGTCCTGGGATGGAACAATAATTGGCTCGCCATCTGCAGGTAGCAATACGTTGTTCGTGGACATCATGAGCGCGCGCGCTTCCAGCTGCGCTTCAATCGTCAGTGGAACGTGAACTGCCATTTGGTCGCCATCAAAGTCAGCGTTGTAGGCTGTACAGACCAATGGATGAAGTTGGATCGCTTTACCTTCGATCAATACTGGCTCAAACGCCTGGATACCTAAACGGTGGAGTGTCGGTGCACGGTTCAGGAGTACCGGATGCTCACGAATGACATCGGCGAGAATATCCCAGACTTCAGCTGTTTCACGCTCGACCATTTTCTTGGCCGCTTTAATCGTTGTCGCCAGGCCTCTTGCTTCGAGCTTGCCAAAGATGAACGGCTTGAATAGCTCAAGGGCCATCTTCTTGGGTAGACCACACTGGTGGAGACGCAGCGTTGGCCCAACAACAATGACCGATCGACCGGAATAGTCCACTCGCTTACCGAGCAGGTTCTGACGGAAGCGACCTTGTTTACCCTTGATCATGTCTGCCAGAGACTTAAGCGGACGTTTGTTAGTACCCGTAATAGCCCGACCACGTCGTCCATTATCGAGCAGCGCATCTACAGCTTCCTGCAGCATTCGCTTTTCGTTACGCACGATAATGTCAGGTGCGGAAAGGTCCAACAGTC
>JABBBA010000212.1 GCA_018607685.1 K189A clade bacterium
TGGTAAGCGGGGTAGATTCCCCCCTTAGACGAACATAAAGAGCCCTCAGCGTTACTAGTGTAACCAGTAGTGGGACCTAAAAATGGTAAGCGGGGTAGATTCCCCCCTTAGACGAACATAAAGAGCCCTCAGCGTTACTAGTGTAACCAGTAGTGGGACCTAAAAATGGTAAGCGGGGTAGATTCCCCCCTTAGACGAACATAAAGAGCCCTCAGCGTTACGAGTGTAAGCGCTAGTGGGACCTATCAGAGGCTAGAGGGGTAAATTCCCCTGTAGACCAACATAAAGAATGGAGAACAGATCATGGCATTAGTAAGTATGCGTCAACTTCTGGATCATGCCGCCGAGCACGACTATGGAGTTCCGGCGTTTAACGTCAATAACCTGGAACAGATACGCGCCATCATGGAGGGCGCAGAGCAAACAGACAGTCCGGTGATCGTGCAGGCATCGGCCGGGGCTCGTAAATATGCAGGTCCCAACTTTCTCCGTCACCTGATACTGGCGGCGGTAGAAGAATTTCCCGACATTCCGGTTGTTATGCATCAGGATCACGGTGCTTCACCGGCTTCCTGCCAGAAAAGTATCCAGCTTGGCTTTTCGTCGGTGATGATGGATGGCTCCCTGCTCGAAGATCAAAAGACACCCGCCAGCTATGAGTACAACCTTGACGTTACCCGGCGGACAGTCGAGATGGCTCACGCCTGTGGCGTGACCGTCGAAGGTGAACTCGGTTGCCTTGGATCATTGGAAACCGGTGAGGCAGGAGAAGAAGACGGCGTTGGTGCAGCGGGGGTCCTGACCATGGACCAGATGCTCACAGACCCGGAGCAGGCGATTGACTTCATTGCACAAACAAATTGCGATGCGCTGGCCATTGCTATTGGTACCAGCCATGGGGCCTATAAATTCTCGAGACCACCGACCGGCGATATCCTGTCGATAGATCTCATCAAGAAGATTCATCAGGCGCTACCCAATACTCACCTTGTGATGCATGGATCGAGCAGTGTTCCTCAGGATTGGCTAAAGGTCATTAATGAGAACGGTGGTGAGATACCCGAAACATACGGCGTTCCTGTTGAAGAGATTCAGCAGGGTATTAAGCATGGCGTTCGAAAGGTAAACATCGACACGGATCTCAGGCTGGCATCTACCGGTGCAATCAGGCGTTTTCTCAGCGAGAACAAATCTGAGTTCGACCCAAGAAAATACCTGGCAGCATCTCAGAATGCGATGCGAGATATCGTGATTGCCCGATATGAAGCTTTTGGCACAGCGGGTAATGCTTCAAAAATAAAACCGATCACACTGGATGAAATGTCAGGTAAGTATCTTTCCGGTGAGTTAAACCAGAAAGCCGCCTGAACACGTAATGGATATTCTTCCGCGACTGAAACAGATTGTTGGGGAAGAAAATGTCTCGACCGAAAAAAGTGACCTGATTGCCTATGGCCAGGATTGGACCCGGTTTTTTGAGCCTGATCCAATGGCCATCGTGTTCGTTAAAACAACGGAGCAGGTTGTCGCGCTTGTTCGATTTGCCAGAAAGCAGAGCCTGGGGCTTGTCCCGTCCGGGGGGCGGACCGGTTTGTCAGGTGGGGCCTGTGCTACCAACAGGGAAGTTGTTGTTTCCTTCGAGAGGATGAACCAGGTTCTCGAATTTAGTTATGCCGATGCGTCCGTTACCGTCCAGCCGGGCGTCATCACGGCAAACCTGCAGGCGTTTGCGCAAGAGAAAGGTTTGTACTACCCGGTTGATTTTGCTTCCAGTGGCTCGAGTCAGATAGGTGGCAATATCGCGACGAATGCGGGCGGTATTCGTGTTCTCCGGCACGGAATGACCAGAGAACAGATTTCGGGGTTGAAAGTGGTGACAGGCACCGGCGAGCTTCTGGAACTCAACAGGGGGCTGACAAAAAACAACACCGGCTACGACCTCAGACATCTTTTCATCGGAAGCGAGGGTACGCTCGGGTTTGTGATTGAGGCGACGGTTCAGTTAAAGGCAACCCCCGAGAAGGCTACCGTGATTTTGCTGGCGATCCCAAGGATGGAAGATTGCCTAGAGATTCTTACAACGTTCCGCGAACACACAACGCTAAATGCTTTTGAATTTTTCTCTCACAACGCGTTGGAGGCTGTCATCGAAGATAGCAATCTTGAGTCGCCGTTCGCGACACCGGAGGCTTACTATGTGTTGCTGGAGTTTGAGAGTCCTGGAGAGAAAGCGTTAGCGGATGCGCTGACAGCATTCGAGCGGTGTACCGGCGAGGGATGGGTGACAGACGGTATAGTGGCGTCAACGGAGAGCCAGAATCAGTCCCTCTGGCAGTACCGGGAACGAATTTCAGAATCCATCACGTCGCGGACGCCCTACAAGAATGATATTGCGGTCAGGGTAAGCCAGGTTCCGGAGTTCCTGCACAAAATTGATCAGCTGGTAGGAGTATTGTATCCGGATTTTGAGATTGTATGGTTCGGTCATATTGGAGACGGCAACCTGCATCTCAATATTCTCAAGCCCGTGGAAACGTCAGTCGACCAGTTTAAGCAGGAATGCGAAAAGGTCAGCGACAATATTCTTGGTGTCGTCCAGGAGTTTGGTGGCAGTGTATCGGCTGAGCATGGAATTGGTTTAATGAAGAAAGGACAGCTTCACTTTAGTCGAAGTGTTGAAGAGATAGCATCTCTCCGGTCGATCAAGGCGGTCTTTGATCCAGATGGAATTATGAATCCCGGAAAATTGCTCTAAGGCATTCTACTCCGGTGATACTACCCCGCGGCGCGAAGCTTCTCGACCCCCGAATCTCGGCCAACCAATAAGACATCTGCAGGTCGCTTGGCGAACAGCCCCTGGGTCACTACACCGGTAAGACCGTTGATAGCGTCTTCCATACCGCAGGGATCGGTAATGGAGAGTCCATGAACATCGAGTATCACATTGCCGTTATCTGTAACGAACCCCTGACGGTAGACGGGTTGGCCGCCCAGGGCGACGAGTTTCCTGGCGACTGCCGATCGGGCCATTGGAATGACTTCAATGGGTAATGGGTACTCGCCAAGAACGTCTACCAGCTTGGTGTGATCGACGATACAAACAAATTCTCTGGCGACGGATGCGACGATTTTTTCCCTCGTTAGTGCACCACCGCCGCCTTTGATCAACTCCAGGTTCGAGTTAGTCTCGTCAGCACCGTCCACATACACAAGTAGCTCGTTGACGTCGTTCAGGTCATAGACAGGAATCCCATGCTTCTTGAGGCGCTCCGCGGTTGCCTGTGAACTTGCCACGGCACCATCGAATCTGTGTTTGGCTTTGGCAAGCGCGTCAATGAAAAAGTTTGCGGTAGAGCCGGTGCCTACCCCGATGATTGCTTCTTTGGTGAGCAGCGGTTCAATGTAGTCAGCGGCGCTTTGTGCAACAGCGGCCTTGAGTTCATTCTGATTCATAAGAAAAGGCACCAAATGTGAGTTATCGGGGAGTTAAGTAAGCCAGCTTAATGATCGTACGCTGTAATGGTAGTCACCCGGAGGCCCGACTGAGACAATTTATTTCCGGCTGGTTAGTTACCTTTCGAGAAGACATTGTCAGCGCGGTGAGACCACGCCACCGGGACGATGTTTTGGCAAAGCACAAACAGGCTAAGGACAATGGCCAACGCGATGGTTAGTTTCAGGACAAGAAATGGCTAAGATGAGGCTATCTCCAATGAGGACCCAGGTCGTGGAAAAGTATGTAAAGAAAATCCTCGAAGCGAATGTCTACGACGTTGCGCAGCAGACGCCTTTGGAAGTTGCGCCATTACTGTCAGCCCGAACAGGAAACAAGGTATTGCTGAAGCGGGAAGATATGCAACCGGTTTTCAGTTTCAAGATTCGCGGTGCATACAACAGGATCAGTCGGCTTACGTCAGAAGAGAGAAAGAAAGGTGTTATTACCGCATCCGCCGGGAACCATGCGCAGGGGGTAGCGATGGCTGCTACCAGGCTCGGGATCAGATCCAGAATCGTAATGGGAGAGAATACGCCCTCAATCAAGATAGACGCGGTGAAGGCATTCGGTGGCGAAGTCATTCTGCATGGGGACACCTATGACGAGGCCGCCGAATTCGCTCGCCAGGAAGCAACCCGAACAGGCACTACCTATATCCACCCATTTGATGATGCCGATGTCATTGCAGGGCAGGGAACCATCGGTATGGAGATAATGAGACAACATACGGGGGTTCTTGATGCCGTTTATGTGCCTGTAGGGGGTGGTGGGCTGATTAGTGGAATTGGTGCTTTCGTCAAGTACCTTCAACCTGAATGCAAAATCATTGGCGTCGAATGCGAAGGTTCCGCAGGGATGTCGGCTGCACTGAAAGCGGGAAGAAGAGTTTCCCTTCGATCGGAAGACCTTGATCAGTTTGCGGACGGCACAGCAGTTAGACAGGTAGGTAAGGAAACGTTTGCCCTCGCGAAACAGGTTGTTGATGAAATGATCACGGTGACCGTCGATGAGATATGCGCCGCGATCAAAGATCTCTTCGAGGATACTCGCACCATTGCGGAACCCTCTGGAGCGCTGGCGGTTGCGGGTTTAAAGAAACATGCGCCAAGGGCGCAAACCGTCGTTGCCATCGTTAGTGGTGCAAATGTTAACTTCGATCGTCTTCGTCACATTTCAGAAAGAACAGAGGTGGGCGAGCGGCGGGAACTTTTGTTGGGTGTGAGCATTCCCGAGAAGGCAGGTAGTTTCCGGAAATTCTGTTCTGCGATTGGTAAACGCAGTATCACAGAGTTCAATTATCGATATGCACGGGAAGGATCAGCGCACGTACTGGTTGGCGTTCAGACCTCAGCTGCGGAAGACAAGTCAAAACTCATCGGCCAGCTCTCCAGGCGTTACGATGTCCAGGACCTATCTGACAATGAGGTCGCGGTTCTTCATGTTCGACACATGGTCGGTGGCGTTGCAAAAATTGAAGATGAGAAGCTGTTTCGGTTTGAATTTCCTGAGAAACCAGGTGCTCTGCTCAAGTTTTTGGATCTGCTTGGGAATGAATTCAACATCTCCATGTTTCATTACAGAAATCACGGTTCGGCTTTTGGCAGGGTCCTGGTCGGGATTCAGATTCCAGCAGGCCGAATGAAGTATTTCCTCGGACAGCTGGATAAGATCAACTACCGTTACTGGAATGAATCAGGTAACCCTGCATACAGGCAGTTTCTGGGGGCGAACTAGACTGACTCATCCGCGCCGTTCTCGTCACCTGCATCGATATCAGCGTGAAACTGCGCGAATTCCTCTTCAAAAGTGAGTAAGGACATATCCTTGATTCGATCGATGTACAGCGTCCCGTCGAGGTGATCGAACTCATGTTGGAACACCGTGGCCAGGAATCCGTGTGCCTCTATGCTCTTATCGAGGCCGTCAGGGGTCAGATAGTCAACCCGGATATGCTGGGGACGCTCAACGAATCCCATCATACCGGGAACAGACAGGCAGCCTTCCCAGTAACCAGCCGTTTCATCCTCCAGCGGAGTGATGACGGGATTGATATAGACCTCGAATGGTGTGTGCTGGATTTCGCCATAGCGAGTGCTGGTGTTCTCGATTTCGATGACGACAATCCGTAAACCGACGTCAATCTGGGGTGCGGCCAGACCAATGCCACCGTAGGCGTGTAGGGTTTCACGCATGTCGGTGACCAGTTCGGAAAAAGCCGCAGAACCCAGGTTTTCCGGGGGGTAGGGTGCTGCCGGGACCCTCAGGTTCGGATGTCCCATGCGAATTACTTCTCTGACTGTCATATGGAGTCTCCTTCGATCCTGGTAAATGCTCGCCTGTCGGCAATTACGCGCCGGTCATGATATCAGGCACCCCCTGGCGGTGCACAAAGGCTTGCTTATTCGGGATAAGCGCTATATCTTGGCTGCCCCCCAGTAGATATGGCTATTAGCCACACAGCGGAGTCTGTGAAAACCGTGAAGAAGAAGCCGGACCTTATGTTCATCCTGTTTTTGTTGTTCGGCCTTGGTGTCGTAGTCAGCGCGGGTGCGTCGCTAATCTAACTGCCACCTGACCTGTCAGGGGTTCTCTCAATACTGGTTCTTTCAACACTGGTTCTCTCAATCACACGGTCTTCCGTTATCACCGCCTGCATGGGTACGTCATGGAGCGCCGGTTCAAAATCGGCCAGTTGAGCTTCGAAAGCAAGCCCAATCAGTTTACTGCGCTGGAAGCGCTGTTTTCCAAAGGCCTTGTCGTAATAGCCGCCCCCCATACCGATTCGATCACAGCGTTGGTTGAATCCAACGACCGGTACGAACACAAACTCAATGTCGATTCCTCGAATGCAGCTCCCTGGCTTAACGACGGGCTCATTTATACCAAAACGGTTTTTTCTGAGCGGGGTCTCATCCGGTAAATAGGGTGCGAACATCATATGTTGTTCACGCCAAACCTTGGAATCAATGACAGGAAGATAAATTGGCTTCTGGAGCAGCTTTGCCAGCTCTATGACGGGTGATGTGTCGACTTCTTCAGGAAGTGCGAGGTAGACGGCAAGTTTTTTGCAGCGCCGAAATGGCAGGTACCGGGCGATATTTCGCGCGATTTGTTGCGATTTTTCTGCGCGTTCTGAAGGTGTCATCGAACGTCGTATGGATCTAAGGGATTTTCTTAACTGGCTTAAGGGCATGGCGGCCTCGATAATTAGTTCCCCAAATTGCCGCTGTACTAGATAGGCCCTTGAACCCTGCGGTTCAAGGCGGTGGTCCCCTTATGACCTCAGGCTTTCCGCTGAACGGACATGCACATGGTCGATGAAAAAAG
>JABBBA010000333.1 GCA_018607685.1 K189A clade bacterium
GGTTTAATCGACGGACTGGTCACCAGGGCCGAATGGCGATCTGAACTGCAGGCTATCAGCGGAGAATCCGGTGACACCTACAAGCATGTTGTCTACCGCAGTTATCTTCAATCGATGCGACCACCCATTCCAGTCCAGAATCCCGCCACAGATAAGATCGCCGTTATCATCGCCAAGGGAACCATACTGGATGGCGATCAGCCTGCCGGTGACACCGGTGGTGACACCGTTGCGAAAATGATTCGCAAGGCAAGAAACTCAAAAAACATTAAGGCAGTTGTCCTGCGTGTTGATAGCCCCGGAGGAAGCGCCGGCGCATCGGAACTCATTCGAAGCGAACTCGCTGCGACCCAGGAAAGCGGCATACCTGTTGTTGCGTCTATGGGCGGATATGCTGCATCCGGTGGATACTGGATCTCGAGCACCGCTAATAAGATTTTCGCTTCGGAAACCACGATAACGGGTTCTATCGGCGTATTTTCCATCTTCCCAACATTTGAACGGAGCCTCGATTACCTGGGAGTGCACTCTGATGGTGTTGGCACTACATCGTTATCCGGGGCGATGAACAATTTCGATGAGATTAATCCCATTTTCAAACGGACATTGCAAACGTCCGTTAACCAGACATACAACCGATTCCTTTCGCTTGTTTCCGAAGGTAGAGGTCTGTCGATCGAAGAAGCCGACTCGGTTGCACAGGGCCGGGTCTGGTCCGGTTCCCGCGCGCTTGAGCATGGTCTTGTTGATGCAATCGGAGATGTTAACGCGGCAATCGAATCTGCAGCTGTTCTTGCTGATTTAACAGACTACGACGTCGTTTACATGGAAAAAGAGCTTTCAGCCAGAGAACAGATTCTACGGCAGGTCCTGCAGTCTTCCATTGGTATACTGCCTCCTATGCAAACCAGTGTGTTTTCTATGATTCCCGCGGAGCTTAAAACTCTCACCCAGATCACCAGGTCACCGTCGCTCTATCTGCAGTGCACTAACTGCAAGATAATCTTCTAGGGGCCTTTCTGGCAGGAAGGTTCTTACCGGTCGCGCCAGAAAGACTCAAGGTTCGCTTTGATCGCCGTAGAATCCTCACAGAACCCAGGCTCCCACTCAGGAGGTAGAAGGTTCAGGTATCTTCTTTCGCGGTACCTTTTGTCTACCAAGCAAATAGTCCCACGATCTTCTTCATCCCTAATGACGCGGCCAGCTGTCTGCAATACCTTCACTAAACCGGGATACTGATAGGCATACTCAAAACCTGCTTCAGGAAAATGCTCCCGTATGAGATCTCTTTCTATTCCTATCTGGGGTAGACCAACGCCAACGACGATGGCACCGATTAACCTGTTGCCCTTCAGGTCAACGCCCTCGGAAAAGGCGCCACCCATCACTGCAAAACCGCAAACCTGACCGCCTTCGGTAAAAGCGCCCAGGAATTCCTGCCGATCCTCATCGGACATTTTTCTCTGTTGTACGAGAGTCGTTATCTGCGGAAACCTTTCCTCGAACAATTGAGTAGCACTTTGTAGGTAATCATAGGAAGGAAAGAACACCAGGTAGTTTCCCCGCCTGGCAGTAATCACACATTGGACAAGATCTATCAGGTCCGATAGCGACTGAGTCCTTCCCTTATAGGAAGTGTCAATATATCCCGCGACGTTGACCTGTAGGTTTGCCGCACTAAATGGGGAAGGAAGCCTGTACCAGTTAGCAGCGCCGGAAGCGCCAAGCATCCGCCTGAAGTATTCCGCCGGTTGCATGGTAGCGGAGAAGCAAATCGTCGAAGCCAGCCTCTCAAAGCCCTCCCCCAATTGTCTTGAGGGATCCATACAGAACAGTTTCAGAGAATGTTTTTTGGCTTCACGCCGGAAGAGCACCGCGTAATCCACATCAAAATTTTCAGCGGTCCTGAGAAAGCTGAGCGTGTCGAAGTAACAATCCAGTAACTGGTCGCGGAAGCTTCCGTAGGTTTCTTTGCGTAACTCTTCCTCCGCACTACTACAGAAAGTTTGCATCGCCGACACAAGAGACTCCGGAATTTCATAGCGTGTAATGTGCCCATGCTTTTCAAACTCCTCCCCGTACTGTTTCTTATAACCAAGGAAAGCTCGATTAACTTTTTGCGCGGCCTTCATCACAGCAGGCGCTATGTTTTTTAGTGTTTTCGCTATCGAAAGATAGGACTCCTTGTGAACCTCTGCGGAAAACATATCCCTACCTCGGTCGACAAGGTTGTGAGCCTCATCCACCAGGGCGATAGAGTCTCTGTTGTTAGTGTCAAAATATCGGCGCAGGTAAACGACGGGGTCAAAAACATAGTTATAGTCAGCGATGATGGCGTCGCAGGACCGGGACAGGTCCAGGCCCAATTCAAATGGACAGATCCGGTCACGCCGCGCCGCGCGCTCGATTGTCGATCGATCAAAATGTGCGGTCTCATCCAGCATGGTATCAATCGTGTCCTGTACCTGATCGTAATAGCCGATTGCATACTCACAATGATCAGGATGACAGGGCTGGCCTGGACTGAAACAGGTTTTTTCCTTGGATGTAATGACGATGGATCTGAGGACTGCACCGGCTGCAGTAAGGTCCTTCAGGGCGATCTGGGCAAGCTCCTGGGTCGATGTCTTTGCCGAAAGGTAAAACACCCGATCCGCTGCACTGGATTCCATTGCCTTAATCGATGGATACAGTGTCGCCATTGTTTTACCAATACCCGTCGGCGCCTCGATAATGAGCTGGCGGTCATCAGCGACTGCACGGTAAACGGAAACCGCCATGTCTCTCTGACCAGACCTGAACTCTCCATAGGGAAACTCCAGGTCTCGCATTGAACCGTTCCTGGCTGCGATCCATTCCTGTCGTTGACCCAGGATCGTCGAAAAAAGGCCAATGCTATCGACGAAAATGCCTGCGAGATCCCGGATGTCGGCAATTCTCTCAAGGACTGTTTCGGACTTTCTGTCCAGATGGTAAAAACACAACCTCAAAATGAGCTGCTCAGCACCCACCTGACAGCCGGCGATATATCCATACAGCTGAACCTGGTGCCAGTAACTGTCGAGAACCCCTGACGGTATATCTTCTACTTCCACGCGAAGGGTTTTAATTTCTTCAATACAGAACAAACCACGCGCCTGCTCGAACCAGCACCCATCAATTCGCCCCCCTACTTCGAGAGCCATATCCGCGGTTCTCAATTCCATAGAGACCGGATGTTCAGCAACGTACCCTTCTCCCCGTGATTTCTGTACCCGCTGATGGCCCCTGATACCCTCCAGCGCAGAGCTTTTGGCGCTGAAACGGAAATTAATATCACCGCGCCGACAAAAATCTGTAAGTTGCCCAACCGAAATGGAAACGGGTTTCATCTATCGGGCCTCATTACTCAGGTCTCATCATTCAGGTCTCTTTCTTCTGGACCCGGGCCAAGGTATTCAACATTCACTACCTCCGCCGGGATACCATGCTCCTCAAAATAACGAAACCAGCGAGCCTGGTTCTTTTGTAGTTTGTCACCTGGCCCTTTGATCTCGATCATGCGATAGCTTTTTTCGCCAAAGACAATCAGATCGGGGAATCCGCTTGAGTTATTTTTCAGGTCGATAAGCAATCGTTCAAATATCCAATTGAGGTCCTGCGAGGGGATATTCCCTAAAGCAGCCTCAAGCAGCTGTTCGTCAACATAGGTCCAGTTGACGAACGGATTGGCGACCCCTGACTTCTCGCGATAGACGGAAGTCGCCAGGGTGTAGGGACCCGATTCATCCAGGTATTGAAGCCGTTCTGAGATGAGCGCCTGTCTGCTGTAAACAAAATCCGGGGTATAGAGATCAACAGGCCCATACTGAAACGGATTAAAAAAAGCGCCGCTAACCGGCGCAAATATAATGTCCCAAAAACACAAGCCAAAGAGGCTGCGCATCAGGGTGTTTTCGACGTAGTAGCTCTCAAAACCCAGCCGCTGGTAATATTCTCGCGCGCACATCTCAACCTTTGCATCACGGCGTGGAACCTGGATGGTAGTCTGCTCAATTTTGTTCACCGGCAAGTTGAAAGGTCGCTCACTGGTAAGTCCATGTTTTCTGACCAGACGCTCGCCAAATTTGTGGGCGAATTCCAGCTCCTCCTCACTCTGAGGCGTCTCGAGAATAGATGAGCAGAGTCGTATCGCTGCCTGCGGTTGATCCAGGCGATCCAGAATCCTCGCTCGTCGCTCCCTAGCAGGCGTGGCATGGGCCCTAGAGTAGACCTCGGACGCCTCTTCCATCCTCCCAGCGCGCTCCAGATGCCGCCCGATGCGGTTAACGATACGATCGTAACGACGTGACAACACTGGCTCGACATGCCGGGCAGGTAGTTCTGTGACTAACTGAAGAAGTCGTTCGTCACCACCCTCGGTTTCCATAAACTCCCGACTGGCATCCGACAATGCCCGTAGCTGAATCAATTCATCGATAACCTCTCGACTGCGAAACAGCCCGGCCTTTCCATCCATGTCATATTGCTCAAATGGAGCAACCAGTTCGTGCATAACAAACTCAGTCATATCCTGATGAAAGTTTCCAAAAAACAGTAGCTTGAACACCGCCAGTTCCTCCAGTCGAGTCAACTCAACCGCCTCCAACGAAAGTTCCTGTACGGGGTTAACTTGTGCTGACAACAGGTGATCCGCCAGATCCTGCTTGCGTACTGATCGGGGGAACCCGGAACACGCATCGACTTTAAGCAATTCAACCCTGGAACAAATCCGAATGGCTGACTCCAGGTCGGGTATCACAGGTTTGATAAACGCGGCAGCTACAAGAGAGCTGATCTCAACGCCAAGATCCTCGACCTCAGGGTAGTTAAGTTTATCAACCCTGAAGTAAGGGCCTTTTCGGTTGGTTAGCCGTACAAAAAGCTTTCGGGAATCCTGTGTCAACGCTTGGAAAGATGCGTGGAACGCTGTTTCCTGCTCAGACAGGAGGTGGGAATGCTGGCGACTGACGAAGTCGAGCAGGAACTCAAAGTTGTCGAGGTAATACCCCTCAGGTAGATCATCTTGCATCTCACCCAGCTTAACCTGTATTTATATACAGGTAAATTACCCGGCGTCGGCAGAGCGTTGAAATCTATGCACTGTCCCTGTGATCACATCAACCTGAATCATCTCTGTACTTGAGGGAAAATTGACAGTCCTGCGGGATGTCTCATCTTCGTCAATTGTCAGCGAGTTTCCATCGAGCTGATAACCAAGTGGTTTATGCCCGTCTACAGAGACTTCAGTTGCTGTAAAACTGGTCGTGACGCTGAACCCTCCTACAGTGGACTGCCAGTTCCCCGTGATCATCTCAGAGAGATCAGGCGATGTTGTGGCGCAGGCCTGCAGGACCGCCAAAATTGCAAGGAGTTGTATCGCTTTTAGTAAGTGCATGTCAGGCCCGGTGAATTCGTTTTGTAGCATACTAACCGAGAAGGTCGACGCAGAAAACAGTTCTCACAAAGTGTAATATTGCGCCAAACGAGTCCCTTGAGACAATATGACTATTGATAATGATGACGACCTTAAACAGCTCAAGGCCATCGGGCGAATTGTGTTTGAAACAATGATGCTGATGAGAAAGAGCCTCAAGGTCGGTATCACGACTGAAGAGTTAGACAGGATCGGAGAGCAGAACCTGGCGCGATATGGCGCAAGGTCAGCGCCTATCCTGATATACGACTTCCCCGGACACACCTGCATCAGCATTAATGATGAGGCCGCCCACGGCATCCCTTCCGCTCGTAAAGTCGAACCGGGAGACGTCGTGAATATTGATGTGTCTGCAGAGTTGAACGGCTATTTTGGCGACACAGGCGCAACTTTCACGGTGCCGCCGATTGATCCCAGAATCGAGTATCTTTGCCAGATTACCCGTAAATCTCTAACCGCTGCCATGGCAGCAGCTCGAGCAGGCGCCAGGGTTAACCAGATAGGCCAGGCGATCGAGAAAACCGCCACCAATGCAGGCTTCAACACCATCAGGGATCTGGGTAGTCATGGCATTGGCCGCAGCCTGCATGAGGAACCTCATTTCATCCAAAATTTCTATGACAAGTCTGATACCCGTACCCTGAACGAGGGTCAGGTAATAACCATTGAGCCCTTTCTCTCTACCGGTGCGGCCAGTACTGTGACTGCAGATGATGGTTGGGCACTTCTAACGGGGAATGGAAACAGATCAGCGCAGTACGAACATACAATGGTCATTACCAGGGGCAAACCACTTGTGCTGACAACACTTTGAGTCCTGTTTGATCAGTGCTGGAGTTTAGCGAACTTTTCTTCGGAGTCAGAAAAAACCTGTTGCCATTTGCCGCCATGAAACCGATACAACAGCATGACTGCCTTCACAACATAGTCTCCAATGAGAGCGGCATAGATCCACTCTACCGAAAAATCTAGCAGCACAAATATTGCCGCCAGACCAACCCTGACACCACAAAGACCGACCATCGTTGTCATGAGTGGGAATCGCGTATCGCCTGCTCCTCGCAGACATCCCCCGAGGGTAAACTCAACCGCCATGAGTGGTTGTACCAGCGCCATGATGTAGATAAAGACGACCGTTAGGCGAACAACTTCATCATCATCTATCAGGTATCGGGCTATCTCTTCCGCGAATAGCGCTATCACGATGCTAAGTGCCACCATGCTGCCAATTGCCATGGCAAGCGCTCGCCAGCCACTTCTGACGGCACCTTCTGAGTCCCCAGCGCCCAGGTGTTGGCCAACCAGGGTTGCGCCAGCTATTGAAAAACCAAAACCTACCACAAAC
>JABBBA010000370.1:0-508 GCA_018607685.1 K189A clade bacterium
GTTGACCGGGATTTCAAATCTAGAGACTGGGCACATGCAAGTGCTGGTTCAGATCATCTGTCGTTTGCGGAAAAGCCGCTAACTTGAAAAGGTACGCCTCGGTTAGGGGTTAAGATGATGATATGAATATAGGAATAGTCCAGGTTTTGATGGTGTCGCTTTACCCGTTGCGATATCTAGCTGTAGTTCTGGTTCTTGCACTAACACCAACGATAGCGGCGGCGTCTGAGCTGCAGGATTCTGTTCTGGGAATGCCTGAACCGTGGACGGGTGATCTGGATGGTATGACAGAGCGGAGACTGATCCGTGTCCTTGTGGTTCCCAACAAGACGATGTTCTTTTTTGACAAGGGACGGCTGAGGGGGGCGACGCACGATCTATTCATCGAATTTGAAAAGCTGGTTAATGAAAGGCTGGGTTCCGGTGCGCTCAAAACGAAGATTGTTTTCATTCCGACCAGCCGGGAACGTCTGCTGCCAATGCTGCTAGAGGGGGAGGGGGATATCGC
>JABBBA010000370.1:518-6754 GCA_018607685.1 K189A clade bacterium
CTGACGATTACGGCCGAACGGCTGAAGACGGTAGATTTCAGTGACCCGTTCCGCACGGAAGTAAAGGAGATCGTTGTTACCGGATCATCAACCCCAAAGCTCGCCCGTATCGATGAGCTGGCCGGACGAGAAGTTTACGTCCGCAAGTCGAGCAGTTACTTCGAGAGTCTCGTCCGTCTCAATGCGGCTTTCGAAACGTTAGAGATACCACCGGTCAAAATTGTTCCTGCAAGCGAGCTACTTGAAGACTCGGATCTCCTGGAAATGGTCAATGCCGGGCTGATCCCGACGGTGGTCGTTGACGACATCAAGGCGGAGTTCTGGAAGGATATTTTTAAGGAGATCAACATCCATCCCCATATCGCCGTTGATTCCAAGAGTGAGATCGCCTGGGCATTCCGTAAAGGGAGCCCGAAACTTAAGGAAATGGCTAACGACTTCGTTAAGAGTCACAGGACGGGATCCCTCATGGGTAACATCTTGCTGAAGCGCTACCTGAAGGAAAACAAATGGGCCCGGAACGCCAATAGTCCGACAGAGCTGGAAAAATTCCAACGCACCGCAGACCTGTTTAAAAAATATGCCGATCAATACGGTTTCGACTACCTGATGACCGCTGCCCTGGCTTACCAGGAATCTACCCTCGATCACAGAAAGCGCAGTCACGTCGGAGCCGTTGGCATCATGCAGGTTCTACCCACGACGGCAGCAGACAAGAATGTTGGTATCCCGGACGTCGACAACCTGGAAAGCAATATCCACGCGGGTACCAAGTATCTGCATTTCCTGCGCAATCGCTACTTCAATGATCCCGATATCGATGAGTTGAACCAGACGCTGTTGAGCTTCGCCTCGTACAATGCAGGTCCAGCGAAAGTTGCAAGACTAAGAAAAGAAACCGCTGAAACTGGTTTTGATCCAAACGTCTGGTTCAACAATGTGGAAGTCATTGCAGCAAAACGAATCGGGCGTGAGACGGTGCAGTATGTTAGTAACATTTATAAATACTACACCGCCTACAAACTGATCAACAACAAAGCAATGGCAGTGGAGAAGGCGAAGAGCGGCGGCTGAAATATAGTGGGGAGGATACGTGGGGCATGCCCTGGTAAATATCCAGCTTCACAGTTTGGACGGCCTGCTTGATGTCTCCATGCACAAGAGAAACATGAGCGGTCTTGTGACCTTCGGCGTAAACGTGCCCAAGTAGCTAGGTTCAAGAACCGTTTGCTTATCCGCCCAGAGGGATCACAGCACAAGTGACGCGGACATCGCTATTTGTTTTATTCGTTGCCCGGTACCGGGTCGATCGCGATGCGCAAGGGCTGGGCGCTGTCCAGGTGCACGTCGCGCTGGGGGAAGGCAATGACGATGCCGGCTTCTGTGAGGCGCCGGAAAATTTCCAGGTGCAGCGCCGTCTTGACGGGCCACAAGTTGTTGATGTTGTCGATGTAATAGCGGCATACCAGGTCGAGCGAATTGTCCCCGAATCCGCTGAAGATTATAGAAGGCTCGGGATCGCTCAGTATTCTTTCATCATCAGCGACCGTCTCCTTCAGAATCTTGATTGCCAGTACCACATCACTGTCGTAGGTAATCCCGACAGGCGTTGTTAATCGAAGACGGGAATCGGAGAGAGACCAGTTGAGCAGGCGGCCGGTGATAATTTCCTTATTGGGTATCAGCAGTTCTTTGTTATCCCAGTCGCGTATGGTCGTGGCACGTATACGGATCTTGGTTACTGTGCCGTCTTTATCGCCTACGGTAATGATGTTGCCGACGCTGATGGGGCGCTCGAAGAGAATGATCAGACCACAGATAAAGTTGGCGACAATTTCCTGCAGTCCGAATCCGATGCCGACACCCAGTGCTGCAACCAGCCACTGCAATTTCGACCAGTCCAAGCCGAGCGTCGACAGCGCTACGAGGGTGCCGGTGCCAAGAATCAGGTAGTTCAGCAGGGTGCTGGTGGTGTAGCTAGCGCCCGGTGAAACGTCCGTGCGCGAGCGCAGTATGAGCTCTACCAGGGCAGGCAGTTTCCGGGCGGCATACATCGTAATACTTGCCAACAACACAACAACGATCAGGATGTCGAGGGAGATCCGGTTAACGATGGCTTCTCCATCGACCATGGAAGTCGAGGTCCAGAGGGTGATGTCGGACATTGCATTAAAAACGGGCAGGATAGGGACCCACAGGTAATACAAAATCGACACGGTAACGGCCAGGGTCGTGGCGTTCAACAATTCCCGGCTCTCGTCACCAATCTCAGCCAGGTTGGCCTGTTCTTCCTCGATCGCCCCGATTTCAGGGGGCTGCGCTTCCTCAGGTTCCTGTCGTGCTGCCAGCAGTTCTGTGAAGCGCAGGTGTTTGCGTACCACCTGTATCCAGCGGAGTAACAGGCTGTGGGTTATTGCAAGGACGATGCCTGCCGTCAGCATGTCCATGAGTGTATTGATCACAATGCCGACAGAATAGCGCAGGCCTAAGACCACCCCGATAACAATGGCAATGGAAATGAGTCCCAGAATCAGCCGAGTCCAGTTTTCGTTGGTCGAAAATCCCCCGTTGTTATTCAGCTTACGGTTGTTCCAGAGTTGGCGGGAAAAATGCACTGTCAATAAGGCTGCGGTGCCCAGCATGGCCAGGCGTCCCAGGAGTTCGGCATCTTCTAACCGATAAAGGAAGCCCGCGACCGCACTTACAGGTAAAAACCAGTGCATAAACCAGCCAGTTTCACGTAGCAAACGGTCAATCGATTCCCTGTTCCATTTGAAATGACAACTTGCGACGCCGTCCTCTTCGCATAGGGTGTAAAGGAGTCTCACTGCAAACAGCACTGTGGCCAGTTTGTTGAGCACAGTATTCAGGGAAGATGCTGACGCGCCAGGATCCTCTGAGCACAAGGACGCCAATGCCATCACGAGCAGTGCGGGCGGCGCTGAGCGCAGGATTGAGATAGCCAGAGCCTCTAGGGTAAAGCGGATGGAGTCTTCCCGTGCTCGCCAGACGGAGCTGTTTTGCGCATGCTGATAATCACGCAGCCTTCCACCTGACAATAAGAGGCCCAGCGCCAGGATAGCGCTGAAAAAGAATACCGGCTGAAGGGAGAACTCAATATGGACGATCGAGTTCGCCAACGCGGGTATTTCATCTGAAATCACGGCGAACTGCGTCTTCCACAACTTCGCGCTGCTGGGCACCCAGAGAACCAGGGGCTCAAGATAGTTCTGGTACTCAGCAATTACGCTCAAGTGCCGTGAATAATCGGCCTCGAGTTCACTCAGCGCATCGATGAAGCTCGACTCCGTGGCAATGATACCACGCAGCAGTTCGCGCCTTGAACGCACCAGGTCGAGCAGCACCTCACGCTCGGCCTGCATGACGTCGTCAGGATCCAGGTGCACCCCTGCGATCTCGTTATGAAGGTGGGCGGACGCGCTGACCAACGCGGCAAGATCCTCCTCATGATTGATGCGACTGATCACCGCGTCGCCGATCTGTCTTGGAATGGCCTTGCGAGGAATGTCCAGGCGCAGCTTTCTAAACTCCTGCCAGTAAGCCAGTAGTGCGCTACCAATCGCTTCACTCTCGGTGGCAAACTGGACTACACGTTTTGCCCTCGAGAAACGCTCAGTGATGCTACGGGTGTCGCTCTCTACCACCTCTCGCTCCGCTTTGATCTCCGCGAGTCTTGTTTCGAGAGCAAGCTTCCGCTCTTGCATTTGCAGGTTTATAGCCTGGTACCGGACGCCGAGTTCGTAGGCCGGCCTGCCTGCCTCGATACCCAAAGTTATTGCTGCCGGCAAGGTGTTTTGTTCGGCGCGAATCCGTGCCGTGAGTCCCCTGGTATATCGCGTCAGCCTGTCGATGCTGAACTGGAGTTCTTCGCGATCCGCACGCAATGCGCTGAAGCGAACATTCTGGCTGTCGAGTTGCCCCAGAAGTGCACGCCGTTCTTCGCGTAGCGCTGTCTGTTCTGCTCGTTCCGTCCACTGGTTTGCTTCTGTCAGGGACGGCGCGGCATTTGGATTGATACTCGAGGTCTGGTCTTGCATCTTACCCAGTCGGATAGCAATCTCTTTCAGGCGATTGCGAGCACTGTCAGCATTGGATTCGCGCGCTCCAAGGCGTCGGTCGAGTACATTCCGTTTTTCATTGGCATCGCGTAGCTGCGACTGGGCCAACGAGAGTTCGACGTCAAATTCTTCCTGAGACAGGGACCCTGATTCGTCAGCGGATACAACCTCTGATTCCATGGCGTCGATGCGCGCCTGCGCCTGCGCCTCGCGTTGCGGTGCCTCAGTCAGTTCTGCATGGTACCTGGCCGTATCGCGCGCATAGTTCGCAGCCCTGTTGAGCCATGATTGGGCTGATTCGTACCTCCGTATAGTTTCATCTGAGTCACTGGCACCGACATCGCGCAGGGCGGTGATACGCTGTTCAATGAGGGTCGGGGTCAGTTCTGGGTGTTCTTGTGCCAAGAGGGGCATTGCCAGAGGCAGCAAGCAAAGCATGAGTACACGGTGGACATTCAGAACATTTCCATAGCCATTGTGTATTTTCGATGGGCTCATAGATCGGTCCCTTCGATAATTTCTGGCATGGCGACATCACTGCTGCGCACGATCTTCTCGGGGATAATGCTGAATTCCAGAACTACCGGCATCTCTTTCAGTTCGGACATACTGTCCCGGATTGAATCGACAACATCCTGGTTCAACGCACCTGGCGGGGCAACTAGATCGGCCCGGACGAATGCCGCCCCTTGCCTCATGCGTATACTGAGGTTGCTGAATCGCACATCACGATCCGCCAGCGCCAGCTCCTGGGTCTTGACCGTCAAACTGCGATGCACCAGATTGCGAACCAGCAGGTTATCCATGCTGACGCCCAGTGGGGGATCACCAGTAGCAAACAACTCCCGACAAGCACTAAGGAAAACAGGGCTGCGCCTTTTTGCCGGAAGTACTGTAGAAAAAAGACCAGGCTGGCCGCCAACACGATACCGAAGATGTTGGTCAAATAAAGTAGAAAGGGACCGCGCGCACTCACGGTTCCCGCGACAAAGCCGATATCGGTGCCAGATTTCTGTCCAAGAGACAGTGCGATCCCCACGGTACACAAGGGGGGCACCAGGGCCACGGCGATGGCAATACCTGCTAGCGCCGAAGATATCTTCGGACGGGTATAGGCAAATGATATTCAGTGCTCGATATTTCATTTGTTTAATCCATTTCTGCTCTTTGTTCTTTCTTCATAATGGAACTGTTCTCAAGATGCACATCAGGATTTGGCGCAAAAGATTCGCTGACTCGCTGTAGGCTCTCAGTACCAACCGTAATTCGTCCACGTTGTGGACGGTTAACATCCATGATCACGAGCAATACAGCACTAATGAGAATTCCAAGCATCAGATTGGCCGTACGTCGGCCCTGGCTTGATGCACCGAAAGACCAGGCAAAAAACCAGATGGCCACACTGGCAATCGTTATCAGTAACAAAAACAGGGCCGCTGGCAGAAAGTTTTCGATCGATGAGATACGCAACTCGTGGATGTCGATCAGTTCATTGGCCCCACTGATCAGCGAACTCAACACAGCGTTGCTCTGGCCGGGTTGACCGGCCTGCTCGACCACTGACCAGATCGAAGTGTGAAGCGATTCACTTTTAGCCCAGACAACGCGCAAGGCCTCGCGGTCACCGCCCGCCCCACCCATGGCAATACGGAGGTCTGTATAGGTGTGCAGTGCATCCCGCAGATCGCCTTGCAGAGGTTCCGCCAGCAGGCCGGCTCGCAACCAAAGCGTTCCAATCGCGTTGGACTCATTGATGATCACATCGCGCCGATCTTCCAAACGTGAAACCCCCATGGAGAGAGTGAATCCGAGAAGCAAGGCCAACAGCCCCATCATGGCAGCGCTGGTGCTGACAACCAGGGACCGATACGAATCCTGCAACTCACGCTTGCGCAAGCCCGACCGGAATCCGATCTCGGACGCTGCTGCAAGCAATGCGAGCATGACTGACGCGATTAGCCGGTGGTCTATCTGGTAAAAGGCCTGGTCGAAATTCATGGTACCTGTCCCAGCAATTCCACCTCGCGCTCAACACCGCAGGCACACCGTGTCACATCGCCGCGATTGGAATTGTAGAGGGCAGTCGCAGTTCCGGCGCCGGGCAGTATGACTGCAACAGCGTTGTTGAACGCCACTCCTTCGAGGCCATCGAGCTTC
>JABBBA010000079.1 GCA_018607685.1 K189A clade bacterium
GATACAAAATACTTTATCAATCCGACCGGTAACTTCGTTATTGGCGGCCCGGTTGGTGATTGTGGCCTGACGGGCCGAAAGATCATTGTTGATACCTACGGCGGTATGGCACGACATGGCGGTGGTGCTTTCTCCGGGAAGGACCCATCGAAGGTCGACAGGAGTGCAGCCTATGCTGGTCGCTATGTCGCGAAGAATATTGTTGCTGCTGGTCTTGCCAGACGCTGCGAGATTCAGATCTCCTACGCGATCGGGGTTGCCGAACCAACATCCATCAGTGTTAACACTTTTGGTACAGGCGTCATCGATGAAACTGAGATCGAGGCGCTGGTCAGAGAGCACTTTGAACTCCGGCCAAAAGGCCTTGTTGAGATGCTTGATCTGAAACGACCCATTTACCGCAAAACAGCAGCCTACGGGCACTTCGGTCGGGAAGATAAGGACTTTACCTGGGAAGCAACGGACAAGAAGGACGTGCTGGCAGCAGCCAAGTAAATATGACCGATACACGATTGTTCAGCTTTGAGTTTTCCGCACCCAAGACAGAAGACGCTGTCACCAAGGTAAAGCAGGTCCATGATCGGCTGGCAGAACTGTCACCGCACTTTTTTTCGGTCACCTATGGTGCCGGTGGTTCAACCAAGGATGGAACCAAGCAAACGGTACTGGATCTGGCCGCGACCGGCAGCGTCGTTGCACCTCACCTCTCTTTTGGAGGTGACGAACCTGAAGTGATCGAAGCTCTGCTGCGAGAATATCAGAGCGCAGGCATTAACCGCCTTGTAGCACTTCGTGGTGATAGACCTTCGGGTATCGGCAGTTCCATGAAAATGTTCCATGCCAATGAGCTGGTCGGATTTATCCGTCAACTAACCGGCGATCATTTCCACATAGACATAGCAGCCTATCCAGAAATACACCCCGAATCTGATTCTGTAGAAACAGAAGTTAAGTACTTCAAGCAAAAAGTAGATGCCGGGGCAAACAGCGCAATTACCCAATATTTTTACAACGCCGATGCGTACTTCCGGTTCAGGGATTTATGCGATAAGGCGGGAATCAAGATTCCAATCGTTCCAGGGATTATGCCAATAACCAACTACAAGGGTATTAAACGGTTTTCAGACCTCTGCGGTGCCGAAATTCCAAGATGGATAGACAAACAATTGCAGGCCTATGAAGCTGAGCCAGATACCCTGAAGGCCTTTGGTGCTGAAGTCGTCACTGATCTTTGTGAACGCCTGCTGGAAGGCGGCGCACCAGGCCTGCATTTCTATACCATGAACCAGTCACTACCGACCCTGAAAATCTGGAATAACCTCGGCCTTTAGTCATGACGCTACCCAGATTTTTTGTTGAAGGTAGCATCAAAGAGGGAAAAACGTTCCTCTTGCCACAGGCAGCAGGCCACCACCTGGCTCGTGTGCTCCGTAAAACCACCGCCGATCGCATCAAAGTCTTCAACGGCGAGGGAGGCGAGTTCACCTGTTCCATCGAATCCATCAGAAAACACCAGGTTGAGGTAAAACCAACCGGGTACGATGAAGTCAATCGCGCCCCCCAACTCAAGACCACTCTCGGTCTTTGTATTTTGAAAAGAGACTCGATGGACAATGTGTTAACGAAGGTCACCGAACTTGGAGTAAGCCGCGTCACCCCAATTATTAGCGATCACTGCGCCGTCGCGCACAAGGTAATTCGTAACCGGGAACCACACTGGCGGCAGGTAATAGTTGCGGCCTGCGAACAATGCGGCCTCAATCTTATACCTGCTCTGGACGCGGCCACAACCCTGACCGACTGGCTTGCGACCAGCGATGCAGACGTTAGACTAATCGCGATTCCGGGAAGTGCTCCGATATCAAACGCGATATCTACAGTCGACTCGGTAAGCCTGTTAACCGGGCCGGAGGGTGGTTTTAGTGAGGCCGAAGAGAAAGAGGCAATAAGCGCAGGGTTAAATACGGTGACCTTTGGCGAGCGAGTTCTTCGCGCGGAGACTGCGCCGGTCGTTGCGCTTTCTGTTGCTCAACAGGTATGGGGTAGTTTCGGCGTTGCCAATTAGGTCACTAAACAAGCTACTGGATAAGTGCGTTTAGAAGCGCCGCCTCGAGATAATCCAGGTTCGGTACTGAAAGAACGTCATTGTTGAACCTGACCTTCGCAATCTCAGTCCGCTCGACCGGATCACCCGTCTCAAACAGCATTTCAGCAGTGATTGTATGTGGTACGGGATGTGTCTGCGCAACCAGGGCATAAAAAGGCAACGATGTCTGGTCAGTATTGCCTCGCACGATGGCAAGGCTCGCAGATGCCACACTCACCAGGGAAAAACTAGCCCGCTCAACCGTCAGCATTTCAAATGAGACAACCGGCACCTGAACGCCACGCCAACCCAGCAATCCCAAAAACCAGTCCGGCGTATCCAGGATACGTTGCAAAGGTTCATAGGGAATGACTTCAGCAACCGCATCCCCAGGCAATATAACGGCCTGCTTCTGCATCGGCAGAACGTAAACTTCCAATTGTTCCGGTTCAGACACGTCTAATCCTGCTCAGGCTTTGCCTTCGCGCTCTCTATCACTTCTTCAATAGTGGCCAAAAGATTTGCTTCCTGGAAAGGCTTACCCAGGTACTGATTAACACCAAGTTCCATTGCTTGCTGTTTGTGCTTCTCACCTGTTCTGGATGTGATCATGATAATAGGAAGGTCTTTTAGTTTCTCATCACGTCGCACACTGCGAAGCACTTCGAATCCATCCATTCTAGGCATCTCGATATCCAGCAGAACAACATCCGGCATGATATCGGTCTCCTGAAGCTGGCTCATTGCATCAACACCATCCTTCGCCGTCGCAACCTTAAATCCCTGCCTCTCCATCAGTCGTGTGGTCACCTTCCTTACCGTGACCGAGTCATCAACGATCATGACCGTTCGAACCTTGTTATCTGATTCAGGCGCTGGATCTTCGGCAACCGGTGTTGCCACCACGTCAATACTCGCCCCGTAGCTACGTACCAATGCCATGCAATCCAGAATAATGACAACACTACCATCGCCTAGTACCGTCGCACCCGAGATACCTCCTACATCACTGAACTGGGGTCCAAGGGTTTTCACAACCACTTCCTTTGAACCGATCACCTTGTCGACCTGAAGCGCAACCGCATGATCACCGCTCCGAGCAAGGATTACCGGCAGGGGCGCTACCTGACCCGTCAAATTTGGGTCTTCTGCCCTATCCAGCATCTTGCCAATATAGGCAAGCCTGTATGGCTGCCCCGCATACTCAAACATTGGGGCATCCGGTTGATAGTAAGCCTCCAGCTCATAGGGGCTTACCCGAACAATACCTTCAATGGTGTTAAGCGGTACCGCATACGTTTCTTCTTTAACAACAACCATTAGCGCGCGGTTAATCGAAACGGTAAACGGAATTCGGATGGTGAATTCAGTACCTACACCTAGCGTGGAATCAATCGCCATGCTTCCGCCAAGTGCTTTAATCTCACTGCCAACAACATCCATCCCGACTCCACGGCCGGAAATCTGTGTCAGTTTTTGTGCCGTCGAAAAGCCGGCGTGCATAATAAACTGCATTACTTCATGATCTGATACGTCCTGCCCCTCTGTAATAAGACCTCTTTCAATGGCTTTACCTCTCACGGCATTGACGTCGATACCACCACCGTCATCACTGATGGTCAGCACCACATATCCGCCCTCTCGTGACAATCGCAGACTGATGCGGCCCTGCTCCTGTTTGCCGGATGCAGCGCGTGCTTCTTTGTCTTCGATACCGTGGTCAACAGCATTTCTGAGCATGTGTTCCAGGGGAGCTACAATTCTTTCAAGAACGTTTCGATCCAGCTCACCTTCAACATTGTAGGCATCGAATCGGACTGACTTACCAACTTCACCACTGATCTGCCTAACGATTCTTCTGAGCCTTGGGATCAGACGTGCGAAAGGTACCATGCGTGTTCTGGTTAAACCTTCCTGAAGCTCAGCGCTAATACGCGCCTGTTGATGCAGAAGTGTTTCTGCATCCCTGCTTCGATTCCCCAGCGTATCTTTCAGGTCCATCATGTCCGATGACCCTTCGCTCAGGGCGCGGGAAATCGCCTGAAGCATCGTATACCGATCCATCTCCAGATCATCGAAGCCGGAATCACCATCCGCCCCCTGTCTGGAACGAATAAGCGTTTCTCTTGATTCGGCTTCGATCTCAAGTCGTCTTACCTGGTCCCTGACCCGGTTGATTGTTTCTTCCATTTCCTGAAGATACTCGCCGAAATCTGTGATCTGTTGTTCGACCCGACCTCGCGTAATACTCGATTCACCTGCCAGACCAATGAGCTCTTCCAGTAGGTCAGCGGACACCCTGACCATTTCCTGGCTGGCACTCGCGGCGCCCTTATCCTGGGAGGCTTCTTTAGATGCACCCCCGGTTACCGATTTAGGCTCAGCGGGCTCTAAATCACTGGTTGCCGGGTCGGGGGCATCAACCGAATCCGTTTCAAGCGTAGGCTCAAGGGCACTTTTAAGCGATGCCAGGTCTTCTTCTGAAGCTGCACCGAATGACAGTTTTTTGTAGATCTCTACTCGCCTGATAACTTCATCCTGGCGCTTGTTCAGTAGCGCAAAGAATTCATCGTCCAGTTCAATCGGGCTCTTCTGGATTCCAATCAGGAAAGTTTCAAAGTTGTGTGCGTATTCACCCAGACTGTTGAGGCCAGCCATGCGGGCGCCACCCTTTAGGGTGTGCAGGTTACGCAGCAATACATCCAGCGTATCCATGCTGCCGGGAGATTCACTCCAGGCCTGGATACTGGTTTCAAGCTCTTCAACAAGGTCGTCTGATTCTTCAAGGAAGATCGGAAGGATATCTTCATCGACGTCGTCTGCCGGTAACTCAACAACAGCATCACCACCGCCGGAGGCAGCCACCGGAGCAGACGGCTCAACGGGTGTTTCAACGACCGTCGGCTCAACAGGAGCTGCTGCGCTCGGCGCGGTAGCCCCAGGTTCAAGACTCAATGCAGTCTTCAGTGATTCCAGCTCTTCTGATGACGCTGACCCTGTTGCCAGCTTCTGATAGATCTCAACCCGGCGTGTAATCTCATCCTGCTGTGAATTGAGTAGAGCGAAGAAAGGCTCATCAAAATCAACCGGCCTGGACTGAACCTGAATGAGGAAGGTTTCAAAATTGTGTGCGTACTCACCAAGACTGGCAGCCCCCGCCATTCGGGCGCCACCCTTCACGGTATGTAACTGCCGGAGCAAGTTATCCAGGTTATCTCCCGGAGACCCTGATTCAGACCAGCCAAGGATGCTTTGATCAATCTCTTCCAGCAGCTCTTCAGCTTCTTCCAGGAATATTGGAAGGATATCTTCATCAATATCATCCGCGGGCAGTTGGGTTAGTTCCTCGGGAGTTGTTTCCCGTGCAGGTGTCTGCGCCGGCGTAGTTTCAACCTCAGGCTCTACGGGAACTTCTGGCGCGGCTTCTATCTCTAGCTCTATCTCTAGCTCTGCCTCAACCGGATTCACATCGATTGCATCGAGCTCTGCGATAACGCCCCCGGCCGGTCTTAGAGGCTGAGATGATGCAAGCGCGTCGAACATAGATACAAGGTGATCATGGGCCCGTTTCATCAACGACAGTGTCAGGTCGTCCGGTTTTGACGGCGCCTCACGGTATATACGAAGCATGCTGATGATCAGGGCAGACAGGTCCGGCTGGTTCAGCATAGCCGCCTGTTCATCTGCAACCTTCAGCTCGGAAACCAGAGCCTCAATATTCTGCCAACCATCAGCTGCGATGTTAGCTTCACTGAGCAGCGTGATCACACGGAAATCAAAACCGATTTCCGGCTCAACCTCGACCTCTGTACCGGCTAGCCGACCAAGCAATGCATCTGCGCCCGGCACAGAATCGCGTAGTCCCGGAATGTCCTGCAGAACAGTTCTTATCAGGCTCGCAGCTTCCTGGGCGGCATCGACCAAATATTGGTCCACAGGTTTATTTTGGACAAGGTACTGGTTCGCCAAATGCTCGAGGGGCGCCGCTACCATGGAAACTGAACTGATTTCTGCCATCGCGGCGGAGCCTTTCAAGGTGTGGAAAGCAGCGACCAGATCGCTGCTGACTTCCCCTTGGTTTGTCACAAAACCATCGATAACCTCGAGCTTCTCTTCCGCTTCGATGGTAAATATTTCTTCCAGCTCAAGGTCGTCGTCGTCAACCAGGGTGTCGGCTGTTGTCTCAACGACGGGCTCAGGTTCAAGTTCGCCCTCAGCTGCCGCGGGTTCTACTGCAACAACCTCTACCTCTTCTTCAATATCATCCAGATCGAATGCGTCAGGATCAGACTCGACTTCGATACCGCCCGTTTCACCGACGGCCCCCAGGTCAATCTCCTCCAGTTCATTCTCTTCAAGTTCAATCTCTTCAGGTTCAAGCTCTTCCATTTCAAGTGTGGAAGATTCTGGCTCTGCTTCCACTGCCTCGAGTTCCTCGACAACATCCGACTCGAAGGCATCGTCATCGATGTCTGTTTCTTCAAGGTCCAGCGATGTTATTTCTTCAACTTCCTCAAGTTCAACACCACTCGTCGCAGCGTCTTCATCAAATTCAATTTCGTCCAATTCAAAGACTTGCTCAAGGCTGTCCTCCTCAACAAGCTCAGGGCTGTCTTCCTCCACTAGCTCAAGGCTGTCTTCCTCCACTAGCTCAAGGCTGTC
>JABBBA010000256.1 GCA_018607685.1 K189A clade bacterium
AAGGCGCTTTCGCTGATTTTAAGGAGCGCGAAGCGCTTGCCGAATCAATGATCCCGATGATCGGTACTTTGTATCGCCGAAACGTCGTGATCTATATACATGGGGTTCCTCTCTATAATCAGTCCGTCATCGAACTGATGAAGGCGCATCGCTTTGTCCGGCAGATCGAAAAGAATGAGATGTCCGAATTCGAGACGCATCCGATGCTGGAGATCATCAGCACGCTTGACCTGGGGCCGGTGCACATCGATATCGGCAAACTGACGTCTAACTTCATGAACGACAATGAAGGGCTGGCGGCGCAGGCATACGTCGAACGAGAATGTACAGAAGTTATGGGTCGCCACGATACGATCTCGCATCCGCCACGCGATGTTGTGGTCTACGGTTTCGGTCGAATTGGCCGGCTGGTCACGCGGCTTTTAGTCGAAAAGGCTGCCGGGGGACAGAATCTGAGGCACAGGGCAGTTGTCCTGCGTCCACCAAAGGATCCGGTCGATGATCTTTACAAACGGGCCAGTCTGTTGCGTCGGGATTCCGTGCACGGCCCTTTTAAGGGAACCATCAGGGTCGATGCTGAGAATCATGCCCTGATCTGTAATGGCAACGCTATCCATTTCATCTATGCGACTGATCCTACTGACATCGACTACACAAAATACGACATTAAAGATGCCCTGATCATTGACTCAACGGGCGTCTGGCGAGATCGAAAAGGCCTTGAGCAACATCTGGAGTCGAAGGGGACCGCCAAGGTACTGCTGACGACTTCCGGTAAAGGCGATATTAAGAATATCGTCTCCGGGGCCAATTCAGATCTCATTGAGCCCGAAGACGCTATTATTGCGGCTGGTTCCTGTACGACGAACGCGATTGTCCCCGTGTTAAAGAGTATCAACGACCACTTCGGTATCGATCATGGGCACATGGAAACCGTGCACGCCTATACGGATGACCAGAACCTGCACGACAATACGCACTCCAAGGAACGGCGTGGTCGTAGTGCACCGCTTAATATGGTGCTGACCGAAACAAATGCGACTGAATCCATCGGTAAGTTGTTGCCTGAACTCGCGGGCAAGTTCACCGGTAATTCGATCCGCGTCCCGGTACCCAATGTCTCGATGGCCATCCTGAACCTGTCCCTGAACACAGAGGTCAGCCGCGAAGAAGTGAACGATTTTCTAAGGGATGTGGCTCTGAACAGCGCCATGAACCGGCAAATTGATTTCACTGTCTCCAGGGAAGTCGTTTCATCGGATTTCACCGGTAACCGACACGCCGGGATCATTGATTCACACGCCACGATTGCCAACGGCAAGCGGTTGATCCTGTATGTCTGGTACGACAACGAATTTGGCTATTCATGCCAGGTCGTCAGGGTCGGCCAGAAGATGGCGGGTATCAAGTATCCCATTGTTCCGCCGCAGCCGGTCACTGGAGAATCGACCAGCACAGATCTGCAAAAGGTAAAATCTGCCTAGTCTATCCATAAGTGGTTGAAATAATGCGGTGTTTGGCATGTTGGCTATAGCCAAATAGCCTGCAGATCACTATAATTAGCCGCGATTTTCTGGGGATGTCAGTGACCTCCCTGAAGTTCGAAAATTGATCAAAATCGAGTTCCACTCGGCAGTTGGTATGAGCAGAATACTGTTGATACTCAGCATTCGATTGACCCCGGAAACTAACATTCAAGATTCGATAAGGCGTTGTCAGGAAGGCATGATTAAGACGAAACGCGGGCTCGATTTGCCCATTAATGGGAGCCCGAAACAGAACATCGAAGACGGGCCCTCAATCCGGCAGGTAGCACTTGTCGGGTACGACTACCCCGGCCTAAAGCCGACGATGGAAGTCAGGGAAGGTGACCAGGTGAAAGCCGGTCAGCTGATCTTTACCGATAAGAAAACACCGGGCGTGAAATTCACGGCCCCTGCTTCCGGCAAGGTTGTTGCCGAGAATCGCGGGGATAAGCGTGTGTTTGAGTCATTGGTGATCGAAGTCGATGAAGAGGCTGAAACAGAAACGTTCAGTTCTTATGCTGCGGCTGAACTGCGCACCCTTGCGCGGGACAAGGTTGTTGAGAACCTTGTTGAAAGCGGCGAATGGACAGCGATTCGAACCCGGCCCTATAGCAAGGTGCCGCAGCCTGACTCGCCGGCACCCGGTGCCCTTTTCATCACCGCATCCGATACGCGCCCACTTTGCGCTGATCCGACACTCTTTATCAACGAACAGGCCGATGCCTTTCTGGCTGGTATTGATGTACTGGCAAGGCTCACCGAGGGCAAGGTGTACCTTTGCTCAAATGCCGGTGCCAGCCTGCCCGTAACAGATAATCCCCAGGTTCAGGCGGAACAGTTTTCCGGGCCCCATCCCGCGGGTAACGCCGGGACGCACATACATTTCCTGCATCCTGTGCATACGAACCGGAATGTCTGGTACGTTGGCTATCAGGATGTCATTGCCATAGGGCATCTATTCACCTCGGGTAAGCGGTTTTTTGATCGCGTGATATCGCTGGCCGGACCAGAAGTGACCAACCCCAGGTTAATTCGGACCAGACTCGGTGCAAGCATTGATGAACTTGGTCGTGGCGAGCTGAGCGACGGCAACAATAGAGTCATCAGTGGCTCAGTGCTTGATGGCCGCAAGGCCTCCGGAGCGACCGCCTATCTTGGCCGCTTCCACAACCAGATATCCGTGATCCATGAGGGCACGGAACGAGAGCTGCTCGAGTTTGTGGCACCTGGTCTGAACAAGTTTTCGCTGACCCGTCTTTACGTTGGCTGCTTTCGCGGTGGCAAGTTCAACATGTCCACCTCAACAGAAGGCAGCAATCGGTCTATTATTCCGCTGGGAACCTACGAGGAAGTCATGCCCCTCGACATTCTGCCAACCCAGCTGCTTCGGGCGCTGGTCGTTAGTGACTTTGACTCGTCCATTGAATTAGGCGCGCTCGAGCTGGATGAAGATGATATTGCCCTGTGTACCTACGCGTGCCCCGGCAAATATGAATATGGACCTTACCTGCGCCAGATGCTGACGCGAATTGAAACAGAGAGTTAGATATGTGGTTGCGTGATGTACTCGACAACATAGAGCCGCATTTCGAGAAAGGCGGCCGGTTTGAGAAGTTTTACAGTGTCTACGAAATGGTAGACACCATCTTCTATTCCCCCGGTCTGGTGACGAAGACGTCATCGCATGTCCGCGACGCAGTGGATATGAAGCGCGTCATGAGCATGGTCTGGATATGTGCTTTCTTCCCGATGTTTGCCGGCATGTATTACACGGGGTTGCAGGCGAACGTTGCAATGGACGCAATGGGCGTCGAGAACCTTGAAGGATGGCGGGGCTTCCTGCTGGAACTGGTTGCAGGCTACGATGCCAATAGCATCTGGGACTGCATGGTTTATGGCGCCGTATTCTACGTGCCCATTTACATGACGGTGTTCGTGGTTGGTGGTGTCTGGGAAGTCGTCATTGCAACGATCCGTGGGCATGAGGTTAACGAAGGGTTCTTCGTGACCAGTATTTTGTTCTCGCTGATTGTGCCGGCATCGATTCCTCTCTGGCAGGCTGCGTTGGGCATATCCTTTGGTGTGGTTATCGGCAAGGAAATATTTGGCGGAACCGGTAAGAACTTCCTGAATCCAGCGCTGACCGGCAGGGCGTTCCTGTTCTTCGCTTATCCGGCAGATATATCCGGTGATTCGGTCTGGACGGCCGTCGACGGGTTCAGTGGCGCGACCCCTCTGGGTATTGCGGCGCTTCAGGGAATGGAAGGTGTTAGTGCAACCGGGTTTACCTGGATGGATGCCTTCCTGGGCAAGATGCAGGGCAGTGTAGGCGAGACGTCGACGCTGGCTATTTTCATCGGCGGCGCGATATTGCTGATTACCAAGACAGCTTCGTGGCGAATTATGGCGGGTGTGATGCTCGGCATGGTGGCGACCGCGCTCATGTTTAATACGATAGGCTCCGAGACCAATCCGATGTTTTCCATGCCCTGGTACTGGCACCTGGTGCTCGGTGGTTTTGCCTTTGGTATGGTTTATATGGCAACGGACCCTGTCTCTGCTGCGATGACTGACACCGGGAAATGGTGGTATGGCGCGTTGATCGGTGTGATGTGTGTACTTATCCGGGTGGTTAATCCGGCATTTCCTGAGGGCATGATGCTGGCGATTCTGTTCGCCAACTTGTTCGCCCCGCTAATTGACTGGCAAGTTGTCCGGTCCAATGTGAAAAGGAGGCTTGCACGTGTCGGAGCCTAAATATAATAAAGATTCAATGAAGAACGTCCTGGTCGTCTCTTTGTTGGTGTGTCTGGTTTGTTCGATCGTTGTGTCCAGCGCCGCGGTGTTTCTGAAACCACAGAGAATGGCGAACAAGGACCTGGACAGAAACAAGAATATTCTTGAGGCGGCCGGGCTCTACGATAAAGCGTCGGGTGTCAGTGTCGATATCGCCGCCGAGTTCGAGAAATTTGAAATTCGCGTTGTCGACCTGCAGGACAAACGCGTCCTGAGTGATATTGAAGCAATCGATTTGGGTATTGATGCGAGGACGTATGACCAGCGAAAAGCTGCGAAGGATCCCGCGGTTTCGAAGGTCCTTGAAACCAGTGAGGACATCGCATCCATTTCACGACGCGCACGATACAGTGTTGTTTATCTTCTGCGTGAAGACGACGACATTAAAAAGATCGTGATACCGGTTCATGGGTATGGTCTCTGGTCCACGATGTATGGATTTATCGCATTGGATGGAGATATGAACACCGTTTCGGGCATCACTTTTTATGAGCACGGCGAAACAGCGGGCCTGGGCGGTGAAGTCGACAATCCTGCATGGAAGGCTCAGTGGTCAGGAAAGACGATTTATAATGACGACGGCGTGGCACTCAAGGTGATCAAAGGCTTTGCGAGCGCCGATTCGCCACAGTTTAATTACCAGATTGATGGGCTGTCAGGGGCAACGCTGACCAGTCGGGGTGTACAGAACCTGGTGAGCTATTGGATGGGGGATGATGCATTTGGTCCCATTCTTGATGACTTTCGCGGGTAGAGAGACAAATTATGAGCACTAAAGAAGTATTACTGAATCCGCTTTTCGTTAACAACCCTATTGGGTTGCAGATACTGGGTATCTGTTCTGCTCTGGCGGTGACGACCAAGATGAGCGTAGCGCTGGTGATGTGTATCGCGCTTACCCTGGTGACGGCGTTTTCCAATTTGTTTATCTCGATGATTCGAAACCAGATTCCCAGCAGCATCCGGATTATTGTCCAGATGACGATTATTGCTTCCCTCGTTATTGTGGTCGATCAGATTCTCGGTGCGGTCGCCTACGACATCAGCAAGCAGCTTAGCGTATTTGTTGGACTGATTATTACAAACTGTATCGTCATGGGGCGTGCGGAAGCTTTTGCGATGCAAAACCCGCCGGGGCTGAGCTTTGTCGATGGTATCGGTAATGGTCTCGGGTACAGCATTGTGCTGATGCTGGTCGCCACTATTCGCGAGTTTTTTGGATCAGGCAGCCTGTTCGGTATTGAGATCATGCCGCTGATCACCAACGGCGGCTGGTACTCGCCTATGGGTCTGATGCTGTTACCACCCAGTGCCTTTTTCATTATTGGCCTGCTGATCTGGGCACTACGCGCCTGGAAGACAGAGCAGATTGAAGCGCCTGAGTATGAAATTGGCGGTCACACCGCGCTGTCGAAGGTATAGGAGGCTTAAGCATGATTGAATATTATTTGAGTCTGTTGGTACGCGCTGTCTTCATCGAAAATATGGCGCTCGTGTTCTTTCTGGGTATGTGTACGTTTATTGCCATCTCCAAGAAGATCGAGACTTCCATGGGGCTGGGCATTGCCGTTGTCGTTGTTCTGACGATTACCGTCCCTGTCAATAATCTGCTGTACCAGTATTTACTGGCAGACGGTGCACTGGCATGGGCTGGCCTACCTGACGTGGACCTCAGCTTCCTTGGTTTTCTTGCCTATATTGGTGTTATTGCTGCGATCGTACAGATCCTGGAGATGTTCCTCGATAAATATGTACCTGCGTTATACAACGCGCTGGGTGTGTTTCTGCCGTTGATTACTGTTAACTGCGCAATTCTTGGAGGCTCGATCTTTATGGTGAACCGTGACTACAATTTTGCAGAAAGTGTTGTGTACGGGTTCGGGTCAGGCCTGGGCTGGGCGATTGCTATTGTGGTACTGGCCGGCATCCGGGAAAAGATGAAATACAGTGATGTACCGCAGGGCCTGCGAGGCCTGGGCATCACCTTTATTACGGTGGGTTTGATGTCCCTTGGCTTTATGTCATTCGGTGGCATTTCACTTTAGGCATTTCCCTTACAAAGAAAGTTCTGCGGGTTGGAAAAAGCCCGGGATTGAAGAGGTTTTCAGAGTCCAGATATGAACGTTATTGAAGTTGTTTTGGGTGTAAGCATGTTCACGGTCATCATCATGATGCTCGTGTTTGTCATTCTGTACGCACGTAGATTGCTGGTGAGTACCGGTGAAGTGACTATCGAGATTAATGGTGATCCTGAAAAAACGATCACCTGTAGTGCCGGTGGCAAATTACTCAACACCCTGTCCGATGCCGGTATCTTCCTTTCTTCTGCCTGTGGCGGCGGTGGTACCTGCGCACAGTGTCGTTGCGTGGTCAGTGAAGGTGGCGGTTCGATGCTGTCTACGGAG
>JABBBA010000274.1:0-6013 GCA_018607685.1 K189A clade bacterium
GAGCCTTACAGGCCCCAGTCAATATTCAATATTTCAGCCATGAGCTATGGCGCCATTTCAAAACCCGCCATTCTGGCGCTGTCAGAAGGCGCACGAATGGCTGGCTGCTGGATGAACACGGGCGAAGGTGGCCTTAGCCCATTTCATCTGGAGGGCGGCGCCGATATCGTCATGCAAATTGGCACCGCCAAATATGGTGTGCGCGACGAGGACGGCAACCTGAGCGACGACAAGCTGCGGGAAATCGCGGCTAAACCCCAGGTCAGGATGTTCGAACTCAAATTAAGCCAGGGTGCGAAGCCGGGTAAAGGTGGCATGCTGCCGGGGGAAAAGGTCAGTAAGGAAATTTCTGCTATCCGCGGCATCGCCGTAGGCCAGGATTCGATCAGCCCAAATCGCCATCCCGAAATCGATTCAGTAGACGACCTGCTCAATACCATCGAACACATCCGCGAGGTAACCGGTAAACCAGCGGGATTCAAGATGGTACTGGGAGATGATCAATTTATCGAAGAACTTTGCCTCGCCATTCACGCCCGAGGTATCGAGTCAGCACCGGATTTCATCACCATCGATAGTGCCGACGGCGGCACCGGAGCTGCACCTCAGAGTCTTATTGACTATATGGGCCTGCCTCTCAGGGAAAGCCTGCCGATCATTTCAAATTCTCTAATCAAGCATGACCTGAAGCGCCGGATCCGCGTGATTGCCTCGGGCAAGCTAATTGACCCCGCGTCAGTTGCCTGGGCAATTTGTCTGGGCGCCGATTTTGCCGTCTCTGCTCGCGGTTTCATGTTTGCGCTGGGCTGTATACAGGCGCTCCAATGCAACAAGAATACCTGCCCCACGGGTATCACAACGCATAACCTCTCCCTTCAGAAGGGCCTCGTGGTTGAAGATAAAGCAGAGCGAGTAAAAAACTACTGCCACAATATGAACTACGAGGTTGGCGTCATTGCACACTCCTGTGGTGTCGAGGAACCACGTCGGTTATGTCGTCGTCACGCAAGGGTGGTAACGGATACAGGGCTGTCCATATCCCTTGAAGAGCTGCACCGGCTCCCGATAAATGCTGACTAATAGATCGCTCAAGGAACAGTAAAAGGAACATAAAAGGAACATAAAATGATCGACGCTGAAATTGATATTGTGACCAAAGACGGGTCCATGAATACATTCATCTCTCACCCGGAGGAAGGCGGCCCCTACCCAATCATCCTTTTCCTGATGGATGCACCAGGGTACCGCGAAGAACTTCATGACATGGCCCGAAGAATAGCCACCGCCGGTTACTACGTGATGTTGCCAAACCTTTACTATCGGCGCACTCAGGAATTCATCATTGATGGCACTGCAGAATCCCGCGACATCATGTTTGGCCACATGAACAGCCTGTCCAATGCCATGGTCGTGGATGATTGCCGAGCGCTCCTGGACTTTGCAGATTCGCAGGTGGCCGCCCGTGAAGGTGCTGTCGGTTGCACCGGGTACTGCATGAGCGGTCCCTTTGCATTCGCCGTTGCTGCGCAGCTGGCAGATCGCGTTAAGGCCTCTGCTTCTTTTCATGGTGTCAGACTTTGTATTGATACAGAAGACTCACCCCACCTTGATGCCGACAAGATCCAGGGCGAAATGTACTTCGGCATGGCAGAGACAGATGACTGGGCGCCGCCGGAGATGGTTGAAGCCCTGGACAATCATATGCAGACTACCGGCGCCAATTACCGCATTGAGTGGTACCCGGACACACATCATGGATTTGTCTTCCCATTAAGAGAAGGCAAGTACCACAAAGAATCCGCAGAACGACATTACGAGCGATTGTTTGCGATGTTTGAAAGAAATTTGTAAGGAGTTCAAATGTCACGACCACAACGATTAAGAAGGTGTCAGCTATCTGTTCCAGGTAGTAGTGAAAAAATGATGGCGAAATCTGCCGGCCTTGATTGCGATCATGTGTTCCTGGATCTGGAGGACGCCGTTGCACCGAGCGCAAAGTCGGATGCTCGCGGCATGATTGTCGAGGCCCTGAACAAGCATGACTGGAAACCCAAAACACTCAGCGTCCGCATCAACGATGTAGAAACCGAATACTGTCATGACGACATTATTGAGGTAGTAACAGGAGCCGGTGACAAGCTAGATACCATCATGCTGACAAAAGCAAAGAATGCACACGATGTCATGTTCGTCCATATGATGCTCGACCAGCTCGAAGCAAAACTTGGGCTTAAGAAAAGAATTGGTATTGAGTGCCTGATAGAAGAAGTCGAAGGCATGATGAACGTAGAACAAATTGCCGCGTGCAGCGATAGACTGGAATGCCTGATCTTCGGTATGGGTGACTATTCTGCTTCCCAGGTGATGAGTATTCAAAACATCGGCGGCGACAGCGACAACTATCCACCCGACCTCTGGCATTACCCCAGATTCAAATTGACTATCGCCTGTCGCGCCAATGGGCTGGATCCGGTAGATGGGCCATTCTCCGATTTTCGCAATCCTGATTTCTTTCGCGCCGAGTGCGAACGGGGCAATGTCCTGGGCATGGCGGGCAAGTGGGCAATCCACCCGAGCCAGGTTGAAATGGCCCAGGATGCGTTTTCTCCCAGTGCAGAGGCGGTGAGTTCGGCCAGAAAACAACAAAAAGCTTATGAAGAAGCGCTCGAGCAAGGCCTTGGTGCCATCCAGGTCGATGGTGTAATGGTCGATGCGGCCAGTGTGCGCGTCCTGCAGAACATCATCGACAAAGCTGACCTGATTGGTATGTAACTCTCATTGAAGTTACCCATATGACAAGCAGAAGATTTACCCCACCAGGTAGCTACCACCAAGTGATGTGTCCCTTGTGACAAACCGACGATTTGCATTGGGTGTCGTTTTTTTTACAGCGCTTATGGACTCCATCGGCTTCGGCATCATTCTGCCGGTGACGCCGACACTGTTAATGGAGGTCAGTGGAGAGGGCCTCTCCAGTTCTGCGATGTACGGCGGCTGGTTAATGTTTTCTTTCGCCATCATGCAATTCATCTTTATGCCTGTACTCGGGAACCTATCTGACGCCTATGGTCGGAAACCGATACTGCTAGGTTCGCTTTTTGTACTGAGTATCAACTACATGATCATGGGCCTCGCGGAATCCCTGGTCCTTCTGTTTATAGGCAGAATGATTTCCGGTGTGGGGTCTGCAACTTTTAGCACCTGTAACGCCTACATTGCAGACACAACAGCCGTTGAGGAACGCGCCCAGTTTTTTGGTTTGATGGGTGCCGCATTTGGTCTTGGGTTTGTCATTGGCCCTGTGTTGGGCGGCTTTCTCGGAGAATATGGAAGCCGGGTACCTTTCTTTGCCACCGCGGGACTGAGCTTCTTTACCCTGATTGTAGGACTGATTTTTTTACCCGAATCGCACCAGAAAAAAAACAGACGCCCCTTCGAACTCAGCCGTGCCAATCCGTTCTCTGCCTTAAAGCAGATGCGTGAGTTCAAGGTCGCATTCGGCATTATTGGCGTCCTCTTCCTGTACAACATGGGCCACCACGCACTGCCGGCAATCTGGAGCTTTTGGGGTATAGAAAAGTTTGGGTGGACGCCCCGAGAGATCGGCTACAGTCTCGGGTTCATCGGTATCCTGATGGTGTTTTCACAGGGGTATCTGATAAGAATCGCAATACCGGCCCTTGGCATGAGGTGGGCTGGCGTCGTTGGGCTGAGCTTCACTATCACTGCTTTCCTGGGCTATGCACTATCGCAAACGCCAACAATGGCCTACATGTTTATGATTGCCGGCGCCCTGGGGGGGCTTGCGGGTCCAGCCATGAGCGGCATTGCTTCAAGCCAGGTCGGCCCGGATCAGCAGGGGGAATTACAGGGTGCCATCGGCAGCATGGCCTCGCTAACGAATATCATCAGCCCGTTACTAATGACTATGGTTTTCGGGATCTATACAGGACCAGATGCTCCCTTCTACTTCCCGGGCGCGCCCTTCATTCTTGCAGCCATACTCACCATGATGAGTCTCGCTTTGTTTTTCCGGATTACCGTTGGATTCATCCAGAAAGAAACTGTAGTCCAGGGATAGTGGGGCTACCCCTGGACCACATGGGCTATCGTTTCAGAACAGACTTGGTGCTCTTACCCCAGGAAGCTTCGGTAATCGCCAGACTTGCACCGTGATATTCACTCACCGCCTGCAACGTAGAGAGCAGCGCCCGAAGATCAGCGGAACCATACGACATCTCATTCCAACTCTCCATTTCAGCCTGGCTTGCGTAGCCTAATGCGATAAAGTGACTGGGTGCATTCGCCCCACCGGCGACAGTTGCAAACAGGTGAGCCTGGCCGGGGAGTTTTTTACCCATGTCAGACTTCATATAGGCATCCAGCGCCCGAACCATCGACGCGCCATCGTTGACCGAAAATGAATGAACCAGCCAGACTGAGTCATCGTCATTGACGTCCCCCCATGCAGTAACATGCGCACTACGCGATCTCGCTACCACCTGAGTAATAGGAACCAGCTTACCGATGAGAGCCGCCCACTCCGCTGCCGTGCCTTTGTCATCACGCACCTTGTTTGAAAACGTTTCGGCGGCTGCCATTGACGAATACATCGATACGATGGAATGAGTCGAAGGATTCGCTCCGTCAGCAACAGCCCGTTGCAAGAGCAACCGCCCGCCGGAGCTTTTCCCCGACCCACTCATCCACTCATCCAGAGCCGCCGCCACTTTCGGCGCATCCTGAGGTAAAGTGGAAATGGCCGTTACCTGAATTCCAGGACCAGCCTGGACAGAAAAAGACAGTAAAACAGCCGATAAAACAAAGATCGTACTTTTTATTATTCTCATTTTATTTCCTTGAATTAGTTGACTAACAGGTCTTCACTGCCGCGCTGAAATATTCAGCGACAAGAAAACCACCATCAAGACGCTTACCATGCTAAAAAACTAGTCATTGGTAATCTTTACCACGATACGTTACAAAACCCGTAACGGGTCCGGCAGTATGCTCTCGTTAGCAAGGCTATCAAACTAAGATCAAAAGTTAGTATGAAGGTCGCCCATCACATCAGCAAAAAAAATTGACATGAGGGATGTCGACTTAATGGTCTAGTTATGGGTAGAGCAACCCCACCCCAAGAACCCTGATATAAAAGGGCCACAGCGCCAGCCCCTAACATTCAAGAAATTGTTGTATCCTCAGCTTCATGAACGAGATTTGTGCAAAAACAGCCGTAGAACTTCGCAATCTGATTGACCTGAAAGAAATCAGTGCGGTAGAAGTGCTCAACGCACATCTCGAACAGGTTGAGTTAACCAATCCATCGTTGAATGCCATCGTGACTCTGGTACCGGATCACGCGAGAGCTATGGCCCAGAAGATCGACGACCAAATTGCTCAGGGTGAAAACCCAGGTTTACTAGCCGGATTACCCATCGCACATAAAGACCTCGTGCAAACCAAAAACATCAGGACCACTTTTGGCTCACGACTGTTTGCCGATTTCGTCCCAGATAAAAATGACCTGATTGTCCAGCGCCTGATTAATGCCGGTGGTGTCACCATCGGCAAGACAAACGTGCCCGAGTGGGGCGCTGGCTCACAAACCTTCAACGATGTGTTTGGCGAGACACGAAACCCATATGACCTGACTCGAACATGCGGAGGCAGCTCGGGTGGGGCAGCAGTTGCCCTTGCAGCCAGGATGCTGCCACTGGCGGATGGCAGTGATATGGGAGGTTCGCTACGCAACCCGGCAAACTTTTGCAACGTTGTTGGTTTCAGAACCACCGCGGGTCGGGTGCCCGCATATCCTGTACCGGATGGTTGGAGCAACCTCAGCGTCCTTGGACCCATGGCGCGTACGGTTTCAGATTGCGCATTGATGCTCGCCGCAATGGCTGGACCCGACAACAGAACACCCATTTCGTTACCTGACTCTGGAGAAATGTTTCTGCAGACACTGACGAGCGATCCAAAGGGTACCCGCATCGCTTACTCGCCGGATTTC
>JABBBA010000274.1:6023-6725 GCA_018607685.1 K189A clade bacterium
GGTCAGGAATGTCATCGAACAAGGTGCGCAGGTGCTGTCAGATATTGGGTGTCAGATCACTGAAAGCTGTCCTGACTTCAGCGGGGCCGATGAAGTGTTTAAGACGCTGAGGGCATGGAGCTTTGCATCACGCCACGGTGAAGATATCAGGCAGTATCCGGATCAGTACAAGGAAACCATTATCTGGAATGTCGAAGCAGGTCTAACACTATCTGCTACAGATGTTTCAGAAGCGAATAAGTTACGCACTAAAGTCTACCAGCGCGTTATCCGCTTCTTCGAAGACTACGACTTTTTGGTACTCCCGGTGTCCCAGGTTGCGCCCTTCTCACTCACCAATGAATACGTGACCAATATCGACGGCATCCCGATGGAAACCTATATCGACTGGATGAAATCCTGCTACTTCATTACCGTCACTGGACTGCCTGCCATCTCGGTCCCATGCGGCTTTACCCCAGAGGGGTTACCGGTCGGTATACAGATCATCGGCAAGCCGCTTCAGGAGCTGGCTCTCCTCAGGATGGCCTATGCCTTTGAACAGGCAACGGACACCTGGAAAACCCTGCCCGGTATCTGCACGCAGTAACCCGCAACATTGTAATAGTTATGTGCAGGTGAACCCCTGAACAGGATCAGCTATACTGCGCTCAGTTCCTTGGGGGTGGTGTTACACCTGAGATCAAACCCCAGAACCTGATC
>JABBBA010000157.1:0-2557 GCA_018607685.1 K189A clade bacterium
TCGAGGATCTTTTGGATTATGTCTGGGTCAGTGATGTCAGCGACGATGCGCATGGTGCCACTACACAGGGGGGCGAAACCCACTTCTTGGGCAGCAATAATGAAAAAGGCCCGTATGCTGTAGTCGTGGAAATGCAGTGTAGTTAGAAGGCAAATCCTTAAAGGGATATCTGAAATCGCCCGCCCAGAGGGATTCGAACTCCCGATACCATTCATCAAAAGTTAGCGTTTCCTGAGAGCTGCCCTGGACAGAAAATCAGCTATCGGTCAAAGAACTATCCAGTCCAGCCGTTCGTTGATTCTCTTGATCTGATAGCCTTCGTGCATTCAAAGGAGAGAGAACCCATGGATCATCAAGCATTTGCACAACTGCTAGGCAATTATGGCGAGTTCATCGGCTCAATTGCTGTGCTTGCAACGCTCATCTACCTGGCGCTTCAAATTAGGCAGACTGGTCGCTCGAATACTTTCGCGGCGATCCAGGCATATCGTACTGAGAGAATGGCCTGGTTCCAGGGTAACCGCGATTCGCCCCATATACCCCGAATAATCGCGAAAGTGGAAGCAGGTCAACCGTTAGATGCAGAAGAGGAATATCGCTTAAGAATGCATAATGCAGCGCTTTGGGGGTCGATATTTTCCCAGTGGCTGCAGGATAAACTCGCGCTAACTGGAAGGTACGCGACGAAGGAATCCTCTATGATTTCAGTGGGGATTCACTCACCGGGTGCCCTCGAATGGTGGCAGCGTTACGGCGTGAGTGTCTATCCGGATGAATTTTGTGATTATGTAGTCAAGCGACTTCCCGAAGTGGCAACGACACTGCCCGATGAACCGAGTTATCCACTTTATTGATGTCTGCTACGGGGCCGATAGCTGACTTCCAAAGGATCACCCAATATAGGCTTCAAGTGCTTGCAGCGCCTTCGACTCGTGCAAGGTTTCCATATTCCGACCCATCATTATGCGCCAGTTTTCTTTAGCCTCGGCCTGCGCTGGGTCCGAGTACCCGGCCACCGAGTCCAGACTGAAGCCAATGTACTGCACCCACATATTGATAAAGCTGAGTCTTGTATCGGTCATCAGGGTATCGAAAGAGTAGTCGTCGGAGATCTCCGGTTTTATGTTCGTCAGGGCGTCATAGTATTGACGAGTCAGATCTTCGAGATGGTCAACCATTCCACTCTCCGCCGAAAAAGAGTTCAGCCAGATCTGGGGAAATTCACTACAGGGCGGGCCTGCAACCCACATCTGCCAGTCGATAAAGCTGATTGAACCGTCCTTTAGGGATCGAAAAATGTTGTTACCTCTAGCATCACCGTGTGTGATCGTCCGCGGACGAGACTGAAGGTCCAGAAGTATTCGATCCTGAATACCCGGCCACGTGTCAGCGCCGATGATTTCGGAGATGCGTAGAATGCTTTCGCACACTTCACTGTCTACTTCCGATAACAACGAACCCCCGTATACGGATTCCCATTCAGGCAAGAGCAGGTCCCAGTTATTGGTGCCGTCCTCTTTAACAAAATCATCGTTAAGCGATTGCCAGTGGGCTCGAAACACCCCCAGGCCAGGTTGACCACTGACAGGTTCGTGCCAGCAGTGAGCATGCAACTTTGCGAGTTCAATCATGAAATCCGACATGTCCTTATAAGTCATTGGATTCGTCATCAGATCAAACGGCTTCCATTCGTCAGCTGTGAAATCTTCCATGACAATACAGAAGCGCGTTTCATCATTGCTATCGGTATAGATCGCGAGACATTCGGGCACACGAATAACGTCCGATATCTTCTGATTCAACACTTTGTAAAAGTAGATCTCTTTGGCGTAGATTCCGGTCGCTTTGCATAGCTCGACAATCTCCGGAATCGTCTTGGTAGATTTGATGAACAGGCTTTTGGGACCATCACCATCATCTACATAACGGATATTGAATACTCTGTAGGCATCAGCCAGCACACCTGAAGCGGTCATGCTGTTATCAACGTCGAAACCATCAACACTCGTTCCGAGCGCTTGGGATAGAAATTCGGGTGTAAGTTCGGCGTAGCTCGCAGGAAATTGCATTCAACACTCCTTTTCTAATAACCATAGCAATGGTAGCGCCTGAGGAAAAGCTCGTTAGCGGTTACACACTGATTACCTTCGAATGGAAGCTCCAAAAACCGAAGGATCGATATCGTTTGGGTATCTAATTGAAGGGCTTTTGAGCTGCTTTTGGGCAATTACTGACCAATGTCAGTGATGATTGGGCTGCGCCAGCATTAACAGCAGTGATCGCCCCATAGATGCCTTGATCGATCACTTAGGCTGTGTCAGCAACAACACCGTGTGCAGGTCAAATTGTCATCTACATCGTCCTATAGCGAAGGATAACTTTCCGCCGGCGCCTGCGGCTTCTTTTCCTAGAGACGATGAATGCGGAACACCGGAATGTCGCGTGGTGCAGCAGATTCCATATAACCGGCAAAAGTCTTGTTGTTCGACGCCGTTATCTTGCAGGCATTTTCTGCTTCTTCAGCCGGCAACTCTTCGATTCTAGTTGCAAATTTCTC
>JABBBA010000157.1:2567-6687 GCA_018607685.1 K189A clade bacterium
CATCTACATCGTCCTGTAGCGAAGGATAACTTTCCGCCGGCGCCTGTAAATCCCTCCCCTGCCCTAATCACTCAACCCTGGACTGGACACAGTTTCCTCCGACCAGCTTTGCCTGGTGGAGCGCTTTTTCAGCAGTTTCGACGAGCTGAGAGGCTTCGAGAGTTACATTGGTTGGCAAGGTGGCGATGCCTGTACTGATAGTAATTTTGACCCGCTCACCCTTGGCTACAAATGACTTCTTTTCGACGGTCGATCGCAGTTGTTCACACAGTGTTGAGGTCTCATGTGATGAAAGGTAGGGCAACAACGCTGCGAAGGTACCGTCCCCAAAATCCGCGATGAAATCTGATGGGCGCTGAAAATTGGATTCAACTTCGCCTGCGATTGCAATCAGGCACGTATGGCGAAAGTCGTTCTCATATTTTTGAGTGATATTCTTAAGATCATCGATATAAAAGAGAGCTATAGATATTTCATAGTCCTGGCGTCTGGCGCGGCGCCATTCCAATTGCACTACTTCATCGAAGTACCTACGGTTCTTCAACCCCGTGACACGGTCCAGCGTATCAAGTGCTTCGAGATCCTTTTTTGTTTCTGACAGCTCTGCGAGCGCACCCTCAAGTTCCATTCCCTTTGCTTCAACTTTTTGCTCGAGCAGTCTTTTCCTTGTTTGTTCCGCATCAAGTAATTTTCGATTTTCGATCGCTACCGATGCAAGTGATGCAAGCGACTCAACAAGAGGAACACGTTTAAGATCATACTGTGTCACGTCGCCATCCGGTGTTCTGGAGTTGAGCAGTTGCAACACGCCGATACACTCGCCCGCAAAATTTTTAAGGGACACCGTAAGAAATGAGCACGATCGATAGTCCAGCATTTCATCAAAGATACGCGTTCCCTGAAAGTCATACTCTCGGTCTAGATAGACGTCTTCAATAACGATCGTACGTCCCAGGTTGGCAGATGCAGCGGCGACATTACTTAGGTTCATTTCGCCGCTATTTTTGCTCAACGGAACTTCTGGTAGATCAATAGTAGCGTCTTCAGTCGCAGTGCGATGAATATCGAGAGAGTCATTTATCATGATCGCAAACTCGAGACTGCCTTCTCCGGTATTCAGGTAGATGGTTCCTCCATCGGACCGGGTCATGTCCTTCGCCTCAAGAAGAATCAGCTTAAGTAAGCTCGACAGCTCTTTTTCCGCAGACATGGCAAGACCAACGTTGATTAAACGCTGATAAGCCTGATACTGGGACAAATCTACTGTATTTGACAATTTTCTTCCGGTTAGGTTCTCTCACCCATCTGGGCAAAGACTGACGTTCCAGTTAACCCTACAACAAAAGTCCAGATAAAGTTATGGGTATATGACTGTGTGCTGCCCCTTCAGGAATCCGCCTAACTGTGTGTATTCCCGATGCTCAAAAGTCCATCGACAGCTTACTTCAGAGGTCTGTGAGGCTTAAGCTGCGTGCTTCGCTCATTTGGGCGAAGTTCCAACCCAAATTGCCAGGCGGCGCGCCAGATATCTGTAGTAGTGAAAGACCCCTGGTTCCTTTTCGCAAATAGCTTCTTGGAGTGGTAGTCGCTAGATTTGTGCATCTTGCGATTTAGTCTCAGTGACCTCTCCTGGCTTGTCCGGGTTTTCTTCTACCTTCAGCGCGCTCTACATCTCTTGATTCCAAAGCAATAACAAGCTTTATCATCTGATGTTGATACAGGGCCAAGTGCAATTTATTAACCATGCCGAAGATATTCAATCATCTCTGCGCTGCGAGGAAACATGAGATGCCGTCGTCGGAAATTTGTCAGGGGCTGGTTGGGTTCACTGGGAAAATAACAATCTTCAGCGGGGTCAAAGCTGTTTCAGGAAGTCGACAACGTTCCAGTCCTGCATGGCGCTTTGGGTTCTGACCAGCATAGCGTCCTTCCAGTCTACCCCGAGGCCACCACACTCCGCCTCGAACAATCGGACATCGGTATCAGCGTGCGCTACGCTCATAATGACCTGGCTAATAAACAGGCCGTAACGGTAATCCGCTTCAAAATCAGACTTGCTGTAATCTGTGACGCCACTGGTTTTCAATCCTTCCAGGTACGCTGCCATCAACTTAGGCTCCATGGCGCGTCGATCGTGGGTTTCCAGGCACATCCCTTCAAGGCGGGCAAAATCCCACGGACCTGCTGCGACAAAAGGAAACTGCCAGTCGATGACTGAGAATTCGCCACCCGCATTTGTAGGGAAGAACATCTGCTTCGCGTGATAGTCACCATGCACGAAGGTAAACGGGCGGGTGCTGGTCCAGGCCAGCAGTTTATCCTGATTCTCATGCGCATAGCGCATAGCGGCTATGGTAGATTCCAGATCGTCGTAGTACGCCGCAGCAGTGAGCGCGCCGCGTTTTGCAGCATCAAAAGCTGCAGCATAAAAAGGCACTTCATCGTACTGCACCATCCAGTCCTTCTGTCTCAGCTCAGGGTGGTTCCACCAGCGAGCATGAAATGATGGGAGTGCAGAAAGAGCAAGTTCAATCTGTTCCGTACTGATTGCCCAGCTTGGGCTGGTAGCTGGTGCGAGGTCGCCCATCAGCAGGACAAATTCCTGGGTCTCCGGGTTGTGAGCCTCGAAGAGACACTGCGGAACCGAAATACCTACATCCGGGAATTCGCGATAGAAAGAGGTCTCACGGCGATACTGATCGTAAAATGCGATCAGGTTGCTGAGTATTATCGGGTCTTCGCTGGTGACCTTGGCAACCATTTTGCCAGGCAGGTCTGTGTCGCGGTCATAGCTTACATCCATCATGATCACCTCCGCGGTCTGACCTGGGATGTCTGATTTTCTGGCGTGACAGGCAGTGACCTTTGCACCGTCTAACTGGATAGCCAATGCCTGATTAAGCCAATCAGGAGTGAAGTCGTCCGCGGTTGCGGGGATCGTCATCATCACAATATTCTCTCTATATGGTCATCATCGCGGCATTCGAAATTCGCTGCAAGCACCGTAAAAAATTAAGACACTCCAAGATTTCAAACAGGAATAACAATGATCAAGCAGTCACTTCTATTCTAGTTGTTCAAGATAAATTTTCAGCAATGTGTTGCACTCATGTCGTGGCAGCGTATCAGGGTCTACAAATGCCGACCAAACAATTTCTCTGCGGTCGATGTTGATTCTGGGTGGCTCGCCACCAAGCTTATACTCAAAGCAGCCTACATGGTCGTCTTTACCCTCATCAGTAAGATGAAAAAAAATAGGCTCCGAGAGCTGATCATGTTGCACATTGACTCCAGTCTCCTCTCTAAGTTCACGCGCGGCAGCTTCAAGGTAAGTCTCATTAGCATGCAACCCCCCACCCGGAAGACAGAACCCTCTCTTGTAGGAATGTTTGACGACCAGCAGTTTATCTCGACACCAGAGCGCAACGAACGCACCCTCAGATCGCGGGTGCCAAAATTTCCAGACAATCTTTAGCAGAAAATAAGACACTCGGTATGCATTCCGATACAAGTGATCGACAAAATCAGGATCTTCTTTCATGGCGGCCAAACGGTCCTCTATCATTGCTAAATACCACGCTACTTCAGCGTCGGGGCGTCGTTACATCCTGCGATTTCTAGGTGGGCTGGTTATCGCTGATTCCAGCCCTATTGTAAAAGAGATCGGAAACTTTCATACACCCCTTGGACGCGTGCACTTCCAGCGTACGCTTTCCTGATTGGGATACCCTGCAATGTTTTTACTAAAACGACCCTCTTCATCCAGATGAGTTCCAGGGTTGGTTAGCAGTCGCAGGGCTAGGCGGCGGTAGTTGTGCTTCTATCTTCAGCGGTATGGTCCCCGCTCTACCGACTGAGCCATATGCGATTTCTCGGGACAGTTTAGTTATTTAGCGAGCTGACTCTTTGGTCTGCTTCTGACCGTTAGCACTCAAAGGCACTGGGTGGTCGATGCCTGCTTACCGCCCTGAAACGGAAATCTGCCGCTGGCCCAAAAAGCCAGTTCGGCTCTCGACTCAAAGAGGACACAGGCTAAAACGCCCAAGCCTGGAAATACAAGGGGCTTTACCTGAGAGAATGGCAACGCGGGACAGCTAAAAGGTGTACGAAAACGAGAGAG
>JABBBA010000445.1 GCA_018607685.1 K189A clade bacterium
TACTTGGAAACAGCGTAGGCCCCCCAGTAGGCGCGTGGCACTGCGCCCACGCTGGAACTTGTAAACAGCAACCTGCCCGCATCGGATCGTTGCAGTAACGGCAGCAGCACCCGGGTAAGCAGAAACACGGCGGTTGAATTAACGTGCATCACCCTTTGCCATTGTTCGATGCTGTAGTGGTCGAATGGCACACGGTCACCGAGAATCGCGGCGTTGTGCAGCAGCCCGTCAAGTTTCCCATAGTTGTTATCCAGCGCCTGTGCGAGTTCTTCAACATCAGGTTGTGTGATCTGGGACAGGTCCATGGGAACAATGCCGGGTTCCGGGTGACCCGCAGCAACAATTTCGTCATACACAGCTTCGAGCTTTTCGGTGGTCCTGCCTAACAGTATGACTGTGGCGCCGTGTTCCGCGAAGGACTTTGCGGCAACGGCGCCAATGCCGTCACCTGCGCCGGTGACAAGAATGACTTTCTCTTTGAGGAGATCTTTTGGAGCGTCATAAGTCATGGTCATTTATATTCGTCTTCTTGGTATTTGTATCCCACTAGCTTTCTGCAGGTCCCACTAGATTGAGCCAAGTATCGCTCAGGGCTGTTTATATTCGTCTATTAAAGGCTTGTATCCCGCTAACCTTCTGCAGATCCCACTAGGTTGTGCCAAGTATCGCTCAAGGCTGTTCCGGCCTCGCATGGGCTAGGTAGTTAACGTCGACATTCTTGCCCAGTTTGTATGTCCGGGTGATTGGGTTGTAGGTCATGCCCGTCAGGTCTTCTACCTGTAAATCAGCTGACCGGCAGAAGTTCGCCAGCTCAGAAGGCGTAATAAGCTTGTCGTAGTCGTGTGTGCCCTTCGGCACCATGTTCAGGATGTATTCCGCGCCGACCACGGCGAACAGGTAGGACTTGGGGTTTCTGTTTATCGTTGACAGGAATAGATGTCCATCGTCTTTAAGAAGCTTTCTGCAGGTGGCAACGACTGATCCCGGGTCTGGTACATGCTCCAGCATTTCCAGGCAGGTGATGACATCAAAAGGCTCAGGCGAGGTGGCTGCCAGTTCTTCAATGGTGGTTAGTTCGTATTCTGGCCAGAGGTCGGATTCGTGCCGGTGAAGTTTTGCCACACTGATCGGTGCTTCGGCTGCGTCGATACCAAGAACGGTGGCGCCCTGCGCCGCAAGCGATTCCGTGAGAATGCCCCCGCCACAACCAACGTCCAACACCCTTTTCCCCGACAGGTTTACCCTGTCAGTAATGTATCCAACCCGCAGTGGGTTGATCGCATGTAATGGTTTGAATTCACTTTCAGTGTCCCACCACTTTTGCGCAAGTTCATCGAACTTGTTGAGCTCTGCTGTATCTATGTTTCTTTTCATTGTTCTTTATGTCCGTCTACTTAGCGCTTTTATCCCGCTAGCCTATTGTAGGTCCCAATTAGATGGTGCCAAGTAACGCTCAAGGCTGTGTGTTCTTCTATTTGCTGATTGTATCCCGTTGGCCTTTCGTAGGTCCTGATAGATTGAACCAAGTAGGGCTCAGGGCTGTTTATGTTCGTCTAGCTGGCGCGTGTATCCCTCTGGCCTTTTGTAGGTCCCAGTTAGATGGTGCCAAGTATCGCTCAGGGCTGTTTGCTCACGGCCTTTATCTTTTCCTGCCATTGACGGGTGGCGGCGAGAATGCTTTCTATGTCGGTTTCCGGTAACTGCCGATTATCCATGACGCGCTTGCCGCCGATCCAGACATTGCTGACGTCCCGGGCAGATGCGGTGTATATCAGTTGCGAGATCGGGTTGTAGATCGGCTGGAAGGACGGGTGTGAAAGATCGATGGCCGTGATGTCGGCCAGTTTTCCAGGCTCGAGGCTTCCGATCTCATCTTCCAGTCCCAGGAAGCGGGCACCATTAATGGTCATCATCTCCAGGCAGGTTTGTGCATCCAGACTGGTGGCATCGCCGGTGATCGCTTTCGAGAGCAGGCTGGCAGACCTTCCCTCCTGGATCATATCAAGGTCGTTGTTGCTGGCGGCGCCATCGGTACCGATCGCGACATTGATCTTGCTTGCCCTTAGTTTTTCGACCGGGCAAAAACCGGAGGCCAGTTTCATATTGGATTCAGGGCAGTGAGCAACCTGTACGCCATTGATGGCCAGTAACTCAATTTCGTCATCCCGGAGTTGAGTCATGTGTATCGCCTGCAGCGACGGCGACAGGATGCCCAGTTTGTTCATGCGCTCGATAGGGCGAGCGCCGTGGTCACGAAGACTGTCCGTGACTTCGGTTGCCGTCTCGTGCAGGTGCAGGTGAACAGGAAGGTCCAGTTGTTCAGAATAGAGTTGGACCTTGTTAAAGCCATCATCAGTAACACTGTAGGGAGAGTGCGGGGCAAAGGCCGTTGTCACCAGCGAACTGTTCTTGATGCCGTCCCGGAACGCGAGTCCTTTGTGTATATGCTCTTCTTCGTTTCGCGCCCAGGCATTGGCAAACTGGAGTACCGGCATACCAACCTGCGCGCGAAAATGCATTTGTGTGAGGGCGCGACCGGCAGCTTCAGGAAAGAAGTAGGTATCCGCGGCGCAGGTGGTGCCACCCATAATCATTTCCAGCGCAGCAAGGCGTGTACCGTCGTAGACGAACTGCTCACTGACCAGTTCGCCCTCAATTGGCCAGATCCAGTTGGTGAGCCAGTCCATCATTTCCCTGTCGTCCGCGATGCCGCGCAATAGAGTCATGGCGGCGTGCCCATGCGCGTTGACGAAGCCGGGTGTCACCAGGTGCCCTTCGAGTTTCAGGTCGGGGGCGTTCGGGAACCGGGCCACCGCGTCCGTATGCGGCAGCAGGGCTTTAATACGGTCGCCTTCTATTACCAGGCTGTGATCCAGCAACAGGGCGCCGGCGGGAATAACCGGTGCGATCCATGTTGGTGAAACAATGGTTGGTGAAATGATCTGAGTTGCGGCACTTGTCATTGGAAATTACTACTGGCTGGTGGTGTATTTTATGGTGCCACTGTGGGCATTTCAGGGCGCATTATACCCGTCTTCTGTGGATGAGTTACCGGCTCGATTTCGGTGAGTATCCATACGCAAATGTCAGTCGTAATAATTTAGTAATTTCAACAACTTATGAGTCGTGAGGAACCATAAAAATGATGTGAACGAGGCCTGCCGTGTGGTACAATTTCCAGCTTGGAGAGAGGGACCCTGAATGTGGCGATTGTGGCAGTTTTCAGTTGCTGATGCCTTGATGGCACGTGGGGAAATCTTGTTGTTAACCTTGGTGAAAAGCGTCGCGTCGCGGCGGGTTGAATCAAGATAAAAAGAAGTCATTTCGCACCTTATTTGAATCGAAAACCACGTTGCTGATGGAGCCATTGGCCGCACCAGTTTGGTCGAAACAAAAAGGAAAGTGACGGTGTGATTACAGGATAAGTTGAATTAAATGTCAGAGTCCGACCACGAAGAAATCAGCACGATAAATATTGAGGACGAGCTCAAAGCGTCCTATCTCGATTATGCAATGAGCGTCATCGTTGGCAGGGCGCTGCCGGATGTTCGTGACGGGTTGAAACCCGTTCACCGCCGCGTGCTGTTTGCCATGAATGAACTGAACAACGCCTACAACCGCTCCTATGTGAAATCCGCGAGGGTCGTGGGTGATGTCATTGGTAAATACCATCCCCATGGAGATACCGCGGCATACGATACGATTGTTCGGATGGCCCAGAGTTTCTCGATGCGGTATCCGCTGGTTGATGGCCAGGGAAACTTCGGTTCCCTTGACGGTGATAGTGCCGCTGCCATGCGTTACACAGAAATACGCATGGAAAAGATTGCCCATGAGTTACTGGCTGACCTGGATAAAGAAACCGTTGAGTTCGTCGATAACTACGATGGCACCCTGCAGATGCCTGAAGTGCTGCCTGCCCGGCTGCCGAACCTGCTGATCAATGGCTCAAGCGGTATCGCCGTTGGTATGGCGACTAACATTCCGCCACACAATCTGACAGAAATCGTTAATGGCTGTCTTGCCCTGATAGACAACCCCGAGCTGACCGTAGATGAACTGATGGAGTTTATTCCTGGTCCGGACTTCCCTACCGCGGGCATTATTAACGGCCGTGGTGGCATCGTGCAGGCTTACAGAACCGGCCGTGGGCGTATCCAGATACGTTCACGCTGCGACATCATCGCGGACGAAAAATCCGGTAAAGAAACCATCATCATCAAGGAAATCCCTTACCAGGTTAACCGCGCCCGCCTGATCGAAAAGATCGCCGAGCTGGTCAGGGATAAAAAGATTGAAGGCATCACCGAACTCCGGGATGAATCCTCCACAGATACGCGCATCGTGATCGAATTACGCCGGGGTGAAGTTGGCGAGGTGACACTGAACAACCTTTACGCCCAGACACAATTACAGACCGTTTTCGGCATCAATATCGTCGCGCTGGTTGAAGGTGAGCCCAAGGTATTGAACCTGAAAGACGTGCTGGAACAGTTTGTCCTGCATCGTCGTGAAGTGGTTACCCGTCGAACCGTGTACCTGTTACGTCGGGCAAAGACACGAGGCCATGTACTTGAAGGTCTGGCTGTTGCGTTATCCAACATCGACCCGGTGATTGAACTGATCAAAAGTTCTGACAATGCGCAGGAAGCGCGTGAAAAGCTGATTGCCCAGTCATGGCGGTCCGAAAACGTCATGCAGATGCTTGAGAAAGCAGGTCCCAATGCGGCCAAACCGGACGATATGGATGAAGCCTATGGCCTGAAGGATGATGGCAGCTACTTCCTGTCACCGGAGCAGGCCCAGGCAATTCTTGAGATGCGGCTCAATCGGTTGACCGGACTTGAGCAGGATCGTCTGCTGACTGAATACAAAGAGATCATAGGCAACATATCAGACCTTCTGGAGATTTTGGGAAGCCAGGTTCGATTGATGGAAATCATTCGCGAGGAACTGGTCGAAATACGCGACGAGTACGGTGACGAGCGAATCACTGAAATTATCGAGACCATGGAAGATCTCACCATGGAAGACATGATTCCTGAGCAGGAAATGGTGGTCACCTTGTCCTACGGTGGCTACGCGAAAACCCAGCCATTGGATACCTACCGCGCCCAGCGCCGGGGTGGCCGGGGCAAGGCCGCCAGTACGGTTAAAGACGAGGATTACATCGAACACCTGATGGTCGCCAATACCCACGACACTATCCTGTGTTTCACCAACATGGGTAAGGTGTTCTGGCTGCGGGTCTTCCAGATTCCACCGGCCAGTCGCACGGCCAAGGGCCGTCCGTTGATCAACATCCTGCCATTGGATACGGACGAGAGAATTACCGCCATGCTTCCGGTACACCAGTACACGGAAAACGAATTTATTTTCATGGCCACCCTGAACGGTACCGTCAAGAAAACACCATTGATGGATTTTGCACGTCAGCGAAGCACCGGCCTGATTGCCATTGAGCTGGAAGAAGGCAATACGCTGGTGAGTGCAGCCATTACCGACGGTACCCGTGACGTTATGTTGTTTGGGTCCGGCGGCAAGGTTATCCGGTTCAAGGAATCCGATGTCCGCGCAATGGGCCGAACGGCTCGCGGGGTGCGCGGGATCAAGCTAAAAGCTGACCAGAAAGTCATTTCCCTGATGATTCCCGATGAAGAGGGCATGGTCCTGATTGCCAGCCACAAAGGCTATGGCAAGCGCAGCAAGATAGAGGAGTATTCCGTCATCGGTCGCGGTGGCCAGGGTGTCATTGGCATGAAAACCAGCGAGCGCAACGGTGATGTGGTCGGCGCAGTGCAGGTATTCCCAGGGGACGAAGCCATCCTGATCAGTGACAAGGGTACATTGGTTCGTATTCCGACAGATCAGGTCTCCGTCCAGGGTCGAAATACCCAGGGCGTTCGATTGATCAACCTGACCCGCGATGAGCACCTGGTGGGTATGGCGGCGGTCGATGAACCTGAAGGTGCAGAATTCGATGATGCTGATGATGAGGAAGGCGGAGATTTGGGGTCAGAGTAAAAATTGACCCTCAGTTTTCCTGAAGAACCAGGATCTTAGAGCGAGCTAACCTTCGTGCTGATCAAAGCTAAAAACCAGACAATTTTTACTCTGACCCCATGTTTCGCGAGGCCCCGCGTGCCCTTCATCTGTTATCATGCCTCGCAGAAACCTGGCCACAAATCTGGTCACTAGTCTGGTAACAACAGCGCCTGATGCTATGCGGGCGCATACCCACGGATGTATTGCCCCATGAGCGATTCCGACAAAACAATCAGTCTTGATGATCTGCGCGAGCGAATCGATCAACTCGACGATGAAATACTGGGAAAACTGAACGAGCGTGCCCGCTGTGCGCTTGATGTCGCAGAGGTGAAGCTCCGGGAATCCGGTGGCGAGGTGCCGGTATTTTATCGCCCGGAACGTGAAGCCCAGGTCCTGCGTAGAATGTCCGAGCTTAACCCCGGGCCGCTGTCCAGTGAGAAAATTGCCCAGGTTTACCGCCAGATCATGTCCGCCTGTCTGGCGCTTGAAGAACCATTAAAAGTGGCCTACCTCGGTCCTGAAGGTACTTTTACCCAGATGGCGACGCTCAAGCAGTTCGGCGACTCGGTCAAAGGTATGCCGCTGGTAACGGTTGACGATGTTTTTCGGGAAGTCACGTCTGAATCCTGTAATTACG
>JABBBA010000216.1 GCA_018607685.1 K189A clade bacterium
TAAAGAGCCGTCAGCGTTGCCTGGCCCGATCTAACTGGGACCTGTTCAGGTTAGCGGGATAAAAACGAAACGTAGACGACCATTAAAGAGCCGTCAGCGTTGCCTGGCCCGATCTAACTGGGACCTGTTCAGGTTAGCAGGATAAAAACGAAACGTGGACGACCATTAAAGAGCCGTCAGCGCTACTTGGCCGAACCTGGCTGGGACCTGTTCAGGTTAGCGCGACAAAAACGAAAGGTAGACGACCATCAATAAAAACTTCCGTCCGTTTCAATCTTCTCCGCACCGGTTCCTTCCCTTGCTGCCTTTAATTCCTGCGTTGCGAGTCGTTCCATAAAAGCCCGGTCTGATCCGAGGGTGACCATATGAAACCCCTGGTCCAGATAACGCTTTGTATATTCCAGCGAGCCTGTTTGGATGCCGACCGCAATACCGTGCTTCTTTGCAGTTTCAAAAATATGAGTAACGGTAGCGACATGCTTTGGATCGTTGTTGTCGCCTATCGGTTGTAGGCCCAGGGCGTAGGCCAGGTCCGCCGGCCCAATATAGACAGCGTCAACACCCGGTGTAGACATGATGTCATCCAGGTTCTCCAGTGCTTCAGCTGTTTCAATCATCACGATGCAGGCAATCTCGGTATTGGCTGCCCGGACATAACCTTTGCCTGAATAAAATGTCACGCGGTTGGGTCCAAAAGAGCGCATACCCTCCGGCGGGTATCTGCATGCGGCAACAGCTCGTTCGGCTTCCTCGCGATTGTTAACGAGCGGAATAATCACACCGTAGGCACCCGCATCCAACACTTTCATGATCTCGTATGGTTCATTCCAGGGTACGCGCACAAAAGGAATGGCGTTGGATGTAGAGATGGCGGTCAGCATGTGTTTAACGTCGCTATAGTCCAGCACACCATGTTGCATATCCAGACAGAGCCAATCGAATCCGGCGTGGGCCATGGTCTCTGCTGTGTAGCTTGAGTCGATAGACATCCAGGCGCCGATGGTCTGCTTATTGGCGCGCCAGGCTTGTAAAACGTGATTACTTCTCATGGCTCTGTCCTTTCCTTTCTTTATATAGAGAATATAGAGGGTTTCATAGCGAGTTCTGTGGCGAGTATGTCAGAGCCGTTTTTATGCGGCTACCGGATTGTTAAGGGCGTCATTGATGATTGTCCGTGTATCGATTGCCAGCTGATCGATATCCGTATTGTTATCGATTGTTATCGGTTGGTGAAAGGTCAGTGATACAGCACCCGGTCGCCAGTCGAGGGTATCGGATGGGACAATCCGATTCGTATTGCTAATGCTCACAGGAAGGACTGGAATACCCAGATCCTGCGCCATCCTGAATGCGCCTTTCTTGAATGGTCTCAGTTCTGATGTGCGGGAGCGGGTACCTTCCGGAAAAAAAACGACGCACATGTCGCCCTGGATTCGTTCTTTTGCAGCCGTGATCGACGCCAAAGCCTTTTCTGTGGAAGAGCGATCCACATAGATGTGACCCATGAGTTGACACGCTAGTCCAAGGACGGGGACTCTCCGAAGTTCTTTTTTCATTACCCACCTTAAGTTCAGTCCGGTGAAGCCGTAGAGCACATAGATGTCTGCCAGGCTAAGGTGATTGGCAACCAGAACATATGGGCGGCCATCTTCAAGATGTTCTCTCCCATAGACCTTCACCTCCATCAAGGTAACAAAAGCATTAAGGCGCGCCCACGCTCTTGCAAGCACGCGGGATGAAAAGTTGGCCAGGCCAAGAAAGCACAAAACAATGATCAGGCTACCGATAAGTATCGTGGAAATCAGCAGGGTAGGAATAATAATGACCCACTTGTAAAACAGGTACGGAAGTAAGAGCGCCCTGGGTATTCGCGGTTGTTGTGGCGTTTCAGTGCTCTGTATTTGAACGGTCTGTACAGAAGGGTCTGGCAATGGCATCTCGGTTTTTTTAGGCGGCGGTTGTTCTATGTTTAGGTCTATCCCCAGCTCTTTGCTCAGATCTATGCTCAGACCTATGCTCAGATCTGAGCAAAGAGCTATGCAATAGCCATTGGTGTTTCACCGGCGATGGTCGTCCTCCACATTTCCCTGCGATGTCCGTGGTAATCGGAGGTGGCGCAATGTTGGGTGCATCGGTTATCCCATATCGTCAGGGTGCCGGGTTGCCATCTTACGCGACAGCAGAATTGGGGGCTAACGATAAGCTGGTTCAGGTAATTGAGCAGGGGCTCACTTTCATCCGCAGTCATGTTTTCAAAACGGATGGTATAGGTTGGGTTAATCCAGAGCGCGGGGCGGTTGGTCACCGGATGCATGCGAATGACCGGATGTAACCGGGTATCGGGTTCCCGGTCATCGTTGGTGATGGTCATATGTTCCAGGTGGTTTTTGAGTGTTGCCTGGGGCCCGTAGGACCGGGTTGCGCTATGAACAGCATTGAGTGAGTTTAGCGCTGCTTTCATGCCATCAGACAGCGCGTCATAGGCTGCATACATATTGGCGTAAAGGGTATCACCCCCGGCATCCGGGGTTTCCACCGCATAGAGCAGTGTTTTTGCGGGTGGTCTCTCCTGGAAGGTGAAGTCCGTATGCCAGCCGGCGCCAAAAGTATGTGGTGAATTCTCATCAGCTTCCTTTATGACCGGCACAACATCGGGGTACTCCTTGAGTCCGGTCAGGTATGGCGTTTCTCCGGGTCCACCCAGAAGGTGGGTGAGATCCATCAGATCCGCCGGGGTAAGCGACTGGTCCCGAATGCAGAGCACAAGGTGGTCTGCAAATGCCCTGTCCAGCGCCTCCAGGGAGGACTCGTCCAGGTTCTTCAGGTCCAGGCCGGTGATTTCTGCCCCAATGAGGCCAGTGAGTGGACGGATGATCATAGTGTGAAATCCTTGATATTCAGTCAGTTACAGTACTCTGATGCTGCGGAGAGCACAATTCGGGATGAACCATGCTGATTCTTGCAATTTTTTATTTATGTAATATATTACGTAATCAATTACACAATAAAGATTGCCATGGATGACCTGCTGGAAGAACTTGGTGCGCTGGCTCTGGGCAGTCGGCTGAAGCGACTCTCGGATGCCCTGATGCAGGACGGAGGCAGGATCTATGATGAGGTTCACCCTGGTTTTGAGCCGCGATGGTTTCCTGTTTTCTCCTATTTATACAAGAAGGGACCAACCTCAATAACCGGGCTGGCGAGGGGGCTGGGGGTTTCTCACCCGGGCATCAATAAGGTCGGCAATGAATTAATCGAGGCGCGCCTCGTTGCCCCTTACCGTGACCGAAATGACAAACGTAAACGCGTGTTAGCGCTCACGAGCACCGGGCGTGATCGGTACCAGGTGCTTGAACCTGCCTGGAGGGACATCAGGCAGGCATTGCAATCAGCGGTAGATGAATGTGGGGGAGATTTCATCGGGCAGCTGACTGCGCTGGAGAAGAGTTTTGCCAGACGTGATTTTGTTAGCCGGTTCAGGGATCAGCATGAGAAAGATAGCGAAGAGGTAGAGATCCGTTCCTTCAAGCCTGGTTACGCCGATGCATTTCGAACGCTGAACGCTGCCTGGATCGAGCGGTATTTTAAGATGGAAGATGCTGATCGTCGGGTGTTGGGTGATCCGGCTGGAAAAATTATCGAACCCGGAGGCGAGGTGCTGTTTGCAGTGTCAAAGGGTCCCGAACAGATCATTGGAACCTGCGCACTGATTCGCCTGGATGACGAAAATGCAGAGCTGGCCAAAATGGCAGTATCAGAGGAGGCGAAGGGAAAGCAGGTGGGACTGTTGCTGGGCGAATCAATTATTAGCCTGGCGAGGCAGCGAGGCTTTCAGACGCTTGCTCTGGAAAGTAACCGCAAACTTACCCCGGCCATCAGTCTCTATAGAAAACTCGGGTTCATCGAAAAACCGTTCCCCCACCCTTCAGATTACTCGCGTGCTGATATTTATATGGAGTTAGTGCTGACGTGAATACTTACTTACCGGGAAGTACAGGATCTGGTTGAGTTTACTGCTCTGTCATCCCGAACGACGAAGTCGGAGGGACCTTGCCCAGGTGGCCCGCGGTTTAGCTAAGCTGGCAAAGCAGTCACTAAGAATCCTTGTCCCTGTCACCACTGTTATCCGGTAAAGCCGTGCGCACAGAATCAATCAGATCCATGGGTAGCGGGAAAACGATGATCGAACTCTTGTCTCCAGCTATCTCCGTCAGGGTCTGCAAGTAACGTAGTTGCATGGCCTCGGGCTGTGCAGAAAGAATCTGCGCTGCCTCAAGTAGTTTGCCCGATGCTTCCAGTTCGCCCCCGGCGTGAATGATTTTGGCTCGCCTTTCTCGCTCTGCTTCAGCCTGCTTGGCGATTGCCCTGATCATCGATTCATCGATGTCGATATGTTTGATTTCAACGTTGGCGACCTTGATGCCCCAGCTGGCAGTCTGTTCGTCCAGCAGGAACTGGATGCCGCCGTTGAGTTTGTCTCGTTGGGCGAGCATCTCATCTAATTCATGTTGGCCCAGTATCGACCTCAAGGTGGTTTGTGCCAGCTGACTGGTGGCTTCAAAAAAGTCTTCCACGTTGATGATGGCTTTCTCTGCATCGACGACCCGGAAGTAAATTACGGCGCTCACCTTCACGGAAACATTGTCTCTGGATATGACGTCCTGCGTTGGCACGTCGTACACGACGGTTCGCAGGTCGACCTTTACTATTTGTTGGACACCGGGGATAACGATGATCAGTCCGGGACCTTTTACCTCCTGGAACCTTCCCAGGAAGAAGATGACACCTCTTTCGTATTCGCGAAGGATCCTGAACGTATAGAATCCAAGCCCGACCAGTAGCAGTACAAGTACAATCCAGAACTCGCTCATGACTTTTCTCCCTCAATTTTCGTTACGTTAAGTAGTAATCCATCTACCTTAGTGATGCTGACTTTATCTCCGGATGAAACGGGCCCGTCAGAGATGGCGTTCCAGATCTCCGCGCCAACCTTCACTTGTCCCTCGTCCTCGAAGTCAGCCATTGCATGGCCGATTGAACCGATCATCACATCTGCGCCGGTGCTGACGGCCTGTCGCCGAATTTTCATTGCGATACTGACAGTCGCGAAGATTAGCGCCGCTGATACGACGGCGGTCGCAGCGATGGTGGGTAGGCCTACCTGAAATGCTTCCATTTCTGTATCAAACAACATCAGGGCGCCAATTGAAAACGCTATTACACCGCCGATGCCCAGAATGCCGAAACTGGGCACCAGTGCTTCCGCCACCATCAGCCCCAGACCCAGTACTAATAGGGCCAGCCCGGCATAGTTCAGCGGAAGCAATTGCACAGAGTAAGCCGCCAGTAGCAGGCAGATAACGCCGATAACGCCGGGTATAAGGGCGCCCGGGTTATAAAACTCGAGTATTACGCCGTAAAACCCGATCATGCCCAGGATCAGGATCATGCTTGGATTTGTGATCACGGTCAGAATCTCGGTCCGCCAGTCAGCTTCGTGGTGGTGGATCCTGCGATTCTGACTTTCTGTTTCTATCTCGATCACGGTGTCATCGCCATCAACGGAAACGACCTTACCCTGTATCTGGTCAAGCAAATCATCAATATCCTCTGCGATCAGATCGATGACGCCCGCGTCCAGTGCTTCGACGGCATCCAGGCTGGCGGCCTCGCGCACCGCCAGTTCTGCCCACTCGGCATTGCGGGATCGCAACTCAGCAAGACCGCGGATGTAGGCGGCGGCATCATTGACCATTTTCTTTTCCAGGGAGGAAGGTGCGGCTGGCTCAGTATTTTCCTCGCCGGGAGAAGCTGGTAGCGAGGGCGACGCAATCTGCACGGGCGTGGCTGCGCCCAGGTTGGTTGCCGGTGCCATTGCAGCGATGTGACTGGCGTAGGAGATGTAAGTACCTGCACTTGCCGCTCGGGAGCCTTTTGGGCTGACATAGGAAACAACGGGCACCTCACTTGCCAGGATTGCCTTGATGATGTCACGCATTGCGGTGTCCAGACCGCCGGGTGTACTCATCTTGAGAATGATGACAGGAGCATTTGCCATCTGGGCTTCATCAAGGCCGCGTATGACATAGTCGCTGGTAGCCGGACCGATTGCGCCTTCAATGTTAATGACCCAGATGGCGTTTTGGGATTCTGTGGCCGTATCGGCTGCATGAAAAGCGTTGGAAAAAAACAGGGCGGTTAGGATCGCGAGTCCTGTTACAGCGATATTTTTCTGCATTGGTCAGTACCTCGTAGGACGATTAAATCATACCCCCCGGATAAGCCGATGAATATGCTGTCCGGATGTTCACCTCTTTCATTGCTGCTTTTGGCCCAGCCCGTATCGTTCTCCCCAGCTGAGTCCCTCGATGGTCCCGGCCTTTGCTGCGTATTCGCAGCCGATCCAGCCTTCGTAACCCAGTTCGTCCAGGTAATCGGCGAGAAGATGTATGTTTACTTCTCCGTACTGGGGTTCATTTCGGCCCGGCAGGCTTGAGAACTGAACGTGCCCGATAATGTCCAGATGGCGTCGCAGTCCCGCCGCCAGATTCCCCTCCATAATTTGCATGTGGTAGAAGTCGAACTGCATCTTGATGTTGTCTCGATCAAGTCTGTGAATCAGTTCAGCCGTATGGTCGCTCCGGGTATGA
>JABBBA010000387.1 GCA_018607685.1 K189A clade bacterium
CACTATTATAGCCAACTCGATGACCGTCCCTATTATGGTTATGCTGCAGGTTGAGCAGTCGATGATTTGGCTGATGGCATTCGTTACCGCGCTCGCCTTTTGGGCCCATAACTGGGAAACACGAAATACCAACTATCGGCGCCTGCCGTTGGTGGGCGGTCTCGAATCTATCTGGACTGCACTTGTGGTTATGACATTGACCTCAATCTATGGTGTCGAGATCTGGCAAAGAAGCTGGTTCGGCGTTTCTTTGCTGTTGGTCTTCTACTGGCTGGGTTTATCCGCGCTGCTTTGGGTGGTGATTAAGTCATTGCTGACGAGTCGTATCAGATGGGCCGACTATTGGGGCTTTATCATCGCGCTCTTACCCATCTCTGTGTGGTTACTATTGATGGCATCAGGCTACCAGGATAGTAATCTGTTTGTGTATGTTGGTTATATCACCATGGGTTTTATGGCGACGTTACTGACCGGGAACCTGATGCGCCATCTGTGGTTGGGTGGTGATTACCAGCGTTTTGAACCGGTCACCCCAGTTCTTGGGTTATTGGTACTGATCGCCGGTGTGTCCAATATTGGCGCCTCGGTGATGTCGGTTTTGGAGTGCGGATTGATTAGCCTGATTTGCGTTATAGCGATTGGCCGAGTTATCTACCAGGGGATACATTCCTATCGTGTTCTGATGAAAGTGCAGGCTTCTGCTGATTGAGTGATTCAAGTGACCGAACAGACCTCTGACGTAGTTCAGTGCTGCTGACGCCCTCCGTTCGCGGGAGAATTATCAAACGTTCTTCCGCTATCGAATTTTGATTGTCATCGCCATGAACCAGCAAATCTATAGCGTACAGATCCAGGATATCTTCTGTGATTAACCACGGCGTTGCGACGACCTCATCGACAAAGCGAATCGCCATCAGGATTTCCCTGCGTGCCTCGAAGTGCAGCTCAGGAGTGTAGCCTTTGAATTGCTGTATCTGTTCATCTTCGGTTAGCCCCACAATGACGCGGCCGTGATTGGATGCCTTGTTCAGTATTCGAATGTGCCCGTGATGAATCAGCGTAGCTGACATGTCTACCATAATGCGTTTTGTCATAGCGTTACTGCTGCGATTGAGCCGATGAGGTATTTACAGACTGTCGAATGCCGTGGGTCAGTAGCAGTACGCCGACAATCTGAATGAGATGATAGTTGGCGTTGTGGTCAAAAGGCACAACTATTGTGTAGGACATGGCTTTGGTTGCCTGCACGACAGCGGCAACGATCGTGATGAAAACGGCGATGGCCAAAGAGAGCCCACCCGGCCGCCTCAGAAAGGCAAGGTATGAATAGCCGATAAGCGCAGCTAACAGCCCAAATGCTTCATAGGCCAGGAACAGGCTGAAATCCTGACCTTGGCTCCAGCTGAACCCGAAAAAGCCAAGTGCGATGACAATCATGACGGGCAGTATTTTTCTGGCTGCGATCAGGCCGAATACATCATATGTGAGGGCGACGACAAAGAGGCCGATCATCATTCCAAGACAGAGGATTATCAACAGCCAGGAGAGGTCGTAGGCGGTCGTGGATAACACAAGTCCGTGATGAAAAGTGCCAATGAGTGCTGCGGCGATGAACAGTAGATACACAGCTGTCCAAAGGTTTATTTTCCAGGAGGCGGGGATAACATCACGCCGGAATTGAACCATCCCTATGATGGCAACGACTGCCATCATGAAGTCTGTCAATGCGGTTACGCGTTCCGCTACGTCGGGTATTATCTCCATGGATTGACTTGTTACCTGCGTTCGGTTTTAAGATTATCATGTTCAACAGTTGTTGCGAATAAGTTGGTCGGATATATGGCTGCCTGTGTTAACGCGTGTCTTTTATACAACTCTCTTTGCTGCCTTATGTATAGATTCAATGTTACATGAATCCTATACTGTGGCTTCTGTAGAGGAGACTGAATTGCACAACTTGACCATTGAAAATGCGGTGGCCGACCGGATGGACATCATTGGACCCCTCGTTCGAACGGGACGTGTCCTCGACATGGGTATCGTTGATTCCCGGCGCGGCAAAAGGGATACAGGTAGCCAGCTGGAAATGAAAACAGCCACCTCGCTCTTCAAGCAAATTTGCGACCTGAATTCCGACACCATGGGTGTTGATATTGATGCGGATGGGATCGACATTCTAAAAGGGAAGGGGTTCAATGTTCGGCACGATAACGTCATCACAATGGACCTTGAGCAAAAGTTCGACAGCATCGTTGCTGGGGAACTGATAGAACATTTACCCAATCCCGGCATGTTTTTGGAAAACATGGCACGCCACCTGAATCCGGAGGGTACGCTGGCCATTACCACGCCAAACCCGTTTTACTCGAAACAGACCTGGAAAATCTGGCGCTATAATCAGCCTTCTGTTCACGAAGAACATACCTGTTGGTTCGACCCGATCACCCTAAATACGCTGTGCGAGATGTCCGGGTTGAAAGTGGACAAAATCTACTGGATTCAAAAAAGAAAAGGTTTTCTAAAAACGCTGCCGGCACGCTTTAGAAGCTATTTTTCACACTCCTTTATGGTGCTGGCGAAGCGCGCTTAACACCAAATCCATCTTTGTAACGACCCGGAAACCCGGCATGTGATACTGAGCATAGAGACGTTCTATGCTGGAGTCCGGGCACTCTATCTTCAAACATCATCGAAACAAAACCAGGAGCATGACGAATGTTGGCTTCGACAAGCCCGCCCCTTTTTCGCTATGCTTGAAGCCTGCAATGCAGTGATGTGTAGTATATGTCCGAGGTAACGACCGACGTCCTAAGCCGAGAGGATCAAATATTCCTGGAACAGCTGCGTATGGTTTATGCGCAGACGTCCATCGCTGTCATTGGTGGATTCGTGGTTGCGGTTCTTTACAGCTGGGTTTTTTGGACTGTCGTCGATCACACGCTTTTGATTACCTGGTTATGCGCGATGACGGTGTTACTGACGTGCCGTATTGTCCTCTACTTCAGGTTTCAAGGTCGTAAGAGCGATGACGGTCTGAGCTGGTGGAGTAACGCCTATATCCTGTTTTCTCTCCTCGTGAGTTCGCTCTGGGGTTTGACGGCGGTGCTGTTTATTCCGGCCGGTGATGTGGTTTACAACATGATTGTTGTTGTCTGGATGATTGGTTTGAGTGCCTCTGCGGTCAGTGCTTATTCCGCTTATATGAAAGCCATGTTGGCTTTCTTTTTGCCAGTGATGTTCCCGGCGATTATCCATTTGTTTGTGCTCGGCGGTCAGTTCAATACGGCGGTCGCCGTTGCCTGTTGCATTTATGTGGTTGCCGTCCTGCGGGCCATGATGCCTATCAGCCGAGAAATGACGCGGGCGATCAGCGCCAACTTCCGCCTTGAAGATGAAATAAGGGAACGAAAAATTATTGAAGAGAAGCTCCGGGAGATGTCGCAGCAGGATGGACTGACCGGGCTCTCTAACCGCCGCCACTTCGATGAAATTATTGAGGCGGAGTGGCGTCGTGCGCTGCGGGAGTCAGGTCCATTGTCCCTCATCCTAATGGATATCGATTACTTCAAGCCGTTCAACGACACCTACGGACACGTCGAAGGTGATCGTTGCCTTCGCGAGATCGGTGACATAATTCAGCATGTCGTCAGGCGATCAGGTGATTTCCCTGCGCGCTACGGTGGCGAAGAGCTTGCTATTATCCTGCCGAATACGGACCTCGCCAGCGCCGAGCGTATTGCTGAAACCATCCGTAAAGGTGTTCAGGATTTGGGTATTGATCACAGTGGTACCGAGATCAAGGATTGCAACGTGGTGACCATCAGCGCAGGTGTTGCGACGATTATCCCGTCACGGGATACAACGCCGGAACAATTTATCCATACCACAGACAAGGCCATGTACCTCGCCAAGGAACAGGGCCGTAACCAGGTAGTGACGGCGAATTAGTCAACTAGAGAGTTCCCGATGAGGTGCTGCTTTAGAAACATAACGGTAGCCTGACGGTAAATGTCTCTATTTTCTTTTCTGGCGTAGCCGTGTCCCTCATTCAAGGCGTTCATGTACCAGACGGTCTGGTCCTGCTGTCTCAGTGCTTTCACGATTTGTGCCGCTTCGGTTACGGGCACTCTGGGGTCGTTTTGTCCCTGAACCACGAACAGTGGCACCTTGATTTTTTCGATGTTGTTCAACGGGGAGATTTTCTGGAGGAAGGCGCGCATCTCCGGGATTCGTTCGTCTCCGTACTCCACGCGCCGAAGGTCTCGTCGATAGTCCTGAGTGTTTTCCAGGAATGTCACGAAACTGCTGATACCTACAATATCGACGGCTGCTTTCAGTCGATCGCTAAAGTGCACGGCCGACGCCAGCACCATGTATCCACCATAGCTGCCCCCAAAGACAGCCACGCTGTTCTCGTCGAGTTGTGGCTGGCTTTTTATCCAGTCAAGCAAAGCGCCGATATCCCGAACTGAATCTTCGCGGTGCATGCCATTGTCCAGTTGAATGTATTCCCGGCCATATCCATTTGAGCCGCGAACATTGGGGACGAGCACCGCAATACCGAGCTTCTGTAGCCACATCTGGTAGGTGGAACTGAACGTTGGCCTTGCCTGGGATTCCGGGCCTCCATGGATGGAAACAACGACAGGGAAGGGGCCTTCACCTTCGGGCTTGTAGTAAAACGCTGGAATCGACCGGCCATCAAAGCTTTTAAATTCAATCAATGTAGGCTCGATAAAGGTTTCTGTGTCGAGGCCACCGACCTCGCTATAGGTCCAGCGAGTCAGCTCACCATAGGCAGTTGGAGCAGACCCCAGGGCCAGAACGAATGTGTCCGACGGTGTGCGCGGCGTATTGATCGTGAGTGCAAGTGCCAGTCCGTCAGGTCTGAACGCGACTTTGCCAATCACGCCGATGGGGATGCTGGTGACGTGTTGGTAGCGGTGAGATTGAGGGTCCAGCAGGTACAGTTTGCTGATTCCGCCTGCGTTAATCACAAAGGCGGCTCTCGTTTTGTCATCACTAAGAATGACGTCTTCGATATTCCAGTTGATGCCGGAGGTCACCCGCGTAATGTTCGAAGGATCATGAACCGGGGCCCAGGCCAGTTGCAGGAATTCACTCCCCTGGTCAGTGACGAAATAGAAGCCTTTTCCATCCGCATCAAACCCGACTGGAAAGTTTGAGCTGGTGGATTCGCCAGCACCCGTAAGAAGCCTGGTGGACCCGTTAGTGAGATTCTTTACATGGATTCTTGAGTCCGTTATTGAGACAAAATTCGCAAACAACAGTTGCGTGCCGTTTTCATTGAAATCGTTGGCCGCCCAGCTTGTCCCGTCCGGCGATTCGTATACAACGTGCTTGGACTCAGGCTCATCAACTTCCATCATCCATATGTCGTTCGAACGGCCATTGCGTTCGGTGCTGGTATAGGCAATAGATTTACCGTCCGCAGTCCAGGAGACGCTGCGATTTCGTGATTCGCCATCGGTCAGCATTTTGGATTGCCCGGTACTGGAATCGAACAGGAATATCTGGGAGAACTCGCTGCCCCCTGCATCCATTGTAAAGCTGATACGATTGCTTTTTGGATCTCGGGTTATTGCGCCAAGTGGCTCGTCATGAAAAGTGAGTTGTGTTCTTGCGCCACCGGCGTGACTGACTCGGTGAAGCTGCGAAACATCTCCGAACCGGGTTCGAACGAAAACCTCTTTCCCGTCGGCCGACCAGCTCTGAAATGTTGCCGACCGGACATTCTGGTATTGCTTCAGCTGCTGCTTAACCGTCGGCGGGATGTCTGGAATGTCCTGCAGTAACAGGTTTCCGTTATTGAGCGTTCTTTCGTCAGCAAGCGATGTGGTACCGACAAGTGCTAAAAGCAAAATCAGATGGCGCATTGGATAGGCATATTTTCTGTATGATGCTCAACATTAGCAGGATTAGTGAACCGAGACGAAATACGAGCCATGAAACTCTGGGTGTATCGATTTATTGCAGCAGTTGTCTGTGCTTTGACCCTTGCGGTGTCACTGTTTTTAAGTGAGCGGGCGTTTGAAAAGGTTCTGGAGTTTCGAGAGCTCGAACGGATTCCCCTTTCACGCCTGGCGGAATCTGTAGGCGGTGAATCCCAGGTTATGGGGCGCGTTTCGCTGTTGGAGGGGAAATCCCTTACGGGCCCTAAATCCGGAGTAGTCAGCGTTTATTATCGCTTCCTTGTGGAAAGGGAGGAGAAAGACTCTGACGGCGACACGACCTGGCGCACGGTTCGCGATGAACAGGCTGCGCTAGATTTTCTCCTGACGGATGCATCAGGTAGTGCCCAGGTTCGAGCGAAGTCTGCCAGCAATCACCTCAGATGGTCGGTTGCGCAAAAATACTTTATCCAGGAAGGAAAGTATCGTTATACAGAATGGCGAGTAGACCCAGGTAACGACATTACGGTGTTTGGCTGGATGAGCTATGAGCCGGAGGCGGTTCTAACGTTCCCTTACTCCGGCCACTATCAACCGATAATCTCGAGTTTTACCGGGAGTGACGAGCGGGCCGACGTTGCCATGGATGCTGTTCTTTTCCTGTGGGGCGGCATCACGATGCTTATTCTGGCCTGCTATAGCC
>JABBBA010000264.1 GCA_018607685.1 K189A clade bacterium
AGCCATAGAAACAAACCATATCCTTTCAATTCTAAAGCCTATCTGGAATACAAACTGCTCGACGCCCGCCGGATATCCTATGTGCACCAACTGCCGGACGCGCCCTTCCGTTAGTGAATTCGGACCACCGATATCGATGCGCATACGGTGCGAATAGTAGAGATAAAGGAATATCAGGCCGCCGACGACAAACGATATCCCGTTAGCAATAGCTGCACCGACAACGCCCATCGCGGGAAAGCCATACATTCCGTGAACGAGTAAATAGACCAACACCACGTTTACAATGTTGGTTGCCACACCTATCCACAGAGGGGTTCTGGTATCACCGGCGGCACGAAGCGCAGCGCCGAGTATCATGTTGATGGAAAAAGCGATGTTGAACACACTGAGGTACTGGATGAAATCAGCGGCCTGTCGAGTTGGGTTTTCATCCAGACCAAATACGCTGGCAATCTCATAAGCAAAGATGATGCAAGGAATCATCAACAGGATTGCGACGGCGTTGCTAATCCACAATGAAACTTTAGTGATTCTTGCAGCTTCAGCAAAATCACCAGCGCCCCATGAACGAGCAACCAGCGCTGTTGTACCCGCAGATATGGCCATCAGAATGGCCTGAAGGCCAAAGAAAATTCTCTGTCCTGTGGTAACTGCCGCTACCGCCTCGGCTCCGAGAGAACCAACGACCTTGATACTAACGATACCGATTACAGAGAACAGCAGGTTAGTGAGAATCGCGGGCCATGCCAGCTCCCAAATACCGGGTTTAGGCTTGGCCTCTTCGGTAACATCGGGCAGCACATCTGACATCTACAGGGTACCAGGGTTTTCGGCCAGCCATGCAGCGACCAGTTAGGGCTTCAGAGGCCGGTAAGATACACTGACGCCCTAATAGACTCAAGCAAGCCGTAGGTGATGGCAAAGAATGTAGTGATTGTAGGTGGCGGCCACAATGGTCTTGTATGTGCCTGCTACCTGGCAAAAGCCGGGTTTAGTGTGACGGTTCTGGAAAGGCGCGATATTCTCGGAGGCGCTGCAGTCACCGAGGAATTTCATCCTGGATTCAGGAACTCTGTCGCCAGCTACACCGTTAGTCTGCTTCATCCCCAGGTTATCGACGACCTGCAGCTACACAGTCACGGTCTTGAAATACTCGAACGCCCTATCAACAATTTTCTGCCATTGCCGGACGACAATAGTCTAACAAGCTTTCCTGATCCGGTCGCGATGCAGACGGAAGTCGCCAGATTTTCGCGCAAGGATTCCAACCAACTACCTGTGTTTCATGATGCTCTGGACTCGGTCGTTCAGGTTCTTAAGGACCTGATGACAGAGATACCGCCAAAACTGCATGGCGGGAACATTGGTGATCTATGGAGCCTCTTCCGTGTTAGCAAAAAGTTCAACCGCCTGAGCCTGGATGAGAAACAGCACCTGCTGAGGCTGTTTTCGAGTAGTGCAGGCGAACTATTGGATGACGAATTCGAATCTGACCCACTTAAAGCACTCATCGGCTTCGATTCCATCGTTGGGCATTTCGCCAGCCCGTATCAGTCAGGGTCAGCCTACGTTCTCCTCCACCATGTATTGGGCGAGGTCAATGGCAAACCGGGGCGTTGGGGACACGCGAGGGGTGGTATGGGTTCCATTACAGGCGCAATGGCAGCGCAGGCTGCGGCGCTTGGTGTCCAGATGGTGACCGATGCGTCGGTTTCTGCAATCAAAACAGATAACGGAAAGGTCACCTGCGTTGAGCTCAAATCTGGCGAGAGCATTCCCGCAAACATTGTCGTGTCCAACGTTAACCCCAAGTTGCTGTTTCTGGATCTGTTGGAAGAACAGGACGTCTCCAGCACGACAACTGAGCATTTTCGACGATACAAATGCCAGAGCGGAACCTTTCGCATGAATGTAGCGTTGTCGGAGCTTCCCCGGTTTACGGCAATGACACCTGAGAACGCACTAACCGGCGGCATCATACTTGCCCCGGATCTTGACTATATGGACATGGCCTATCGGGACGCCCTGGACTATGGCTATTCACGCAAACCAGTCGTTGAGATGTTGATACCCAGTCTGGTCGATGATTCCCTGGCGCCCGCAGGCGCCCATGTTGCCAGTTTGTTCTGCCAGCAGTTCAACCCGAACCTTGGATCCGGATGGAAAGATCAAAAAGCCGCCGCCGCCGATGCGATTATTAGCACGGTAACGAAGTACGCCCCGAACTTTCGCTCCAGTATTATCGGCAGTAAGGTCCTAAGCCCCTTTGATCTTGAAACGGAATTCGGCCTGGTTGGCGGAGACATCTTTCATGGCAGGCTGAGCCTCGACCAGCTGTTTAGCGCAAGGCCGATGCTCGGAAGCGGTCAATACGCGACAGAGATCACAAACCTATACATGTGCGGCGCCGGAACGCACCCCGGTGGAGGGGTTAGTGGTTTACCGGGTTACAACGCTGCAAGGAAAATCATTAGCGATCACTAGGTTGCGATTTCCTTTTTTGGGCTGAGCTTCTTTGGACAGACCTTTGTCGACTCCCTTTCAGGAAAGGGTTCTGGAAAACAGTTTTCTAGGAAACGGGTTTTTATGCCAGGGGAATTTGTACAGAAAAGGTGCTCCCCTTCCCTAACCGGCTCTGGACGTTAACGCTACCATTGTGCGCCTGTGCAATGTGCTTGACTATCGCAAGACCAAGCCCTGTTCCCCCAATTTCTCCTGAGCGTGCTCGATCCACCCGGTAGAACCTTTCGAAGATACGCTCCGTCTCTTCCCGGGAGATGCCGATGCCCGAATCCTCTACTTCGATTGACGCCATCTGGCCAACGCGCTTCAGGCGTACGATTACCGTTCCACCGTCACCCGTATATTTAGTGGCATTATCCACCAGGTTCGTTATCAGCTGGTCCAGGGCCTCGGCTTCACCAAAAACTTCGATAAGGTCATCCTGTATATCCAGATCGAATGACATTCCACGTTCGCGTGCATTTTCAACATTCTCCTGGAATACATCTGCCACTAATACCGACAACCTGATGCGGGTCTGATTACTATCCCGGTTGGAAGAATCGAATCTGGAAAGATGTAGCAGATCTTTGACTATCAGTTCGAGGCGTATAGATTGCTGCCTGATTCGTTCAACAAAGCGCCCCAGATTCTCACCGGATATATCGGGGTCATCTATGATGGTCTCGGATAGCCCACGAATCGCTGAGATGGGTGTTTTTAACTCATGGGATGCATTTGCTACAAAATCACTTCTTACCTTCTCCAGATGGAGTCGTTCTGTCACGTCCTCGAGAACCAGAATTCCACCGGCATCATCGCCAAAACCAGCATCCAGCCATAGGCAGGAGCATTCAAACGTCCGCTCTCCTACGATGATCGTTGATACGACATTTGTATGCTCAGATACACAGGTCAACACTGACTGTTTGATTTCACGGGCAATGGTCACCTCACCAAAGTTCCAATTGGCAATCTGGTCCTCCTTAAGGCCTAGCATTGTTAACGCAGACAAATTTACATGCAGTACTTTCTGGTCAACATCAAAGGCGATGACCCCCTCGTTTAGTCCGGCGAGGACAGCCGCCAACTGATTTCTGTGCCGTGTTAACTCATCGATTCGTTGCTGTGCACCGAGTGCAAGATCATTAATAACGACTGCCAGCTGTCCGATTTCGTCGATTCGATCGGAGGGAAGCCTGAGATGAAACTGCCCCTGAGAAATGTCTCTGGCAACGGTCGTCATTTTTTCTATTGGGTTTGTTACCCGTGAGGCAAGCAGATACCCGATCAACAGAAACAGGAATCCTACGGTCACTGCACTCGCAAAGATTCTGTTCTGCAGGTTCGACAGCTGCTCATCAATAAATGTTAGAGGCACCGCCAGTCGCAGATAACCTGACACGTCTTCCAGGCCATTCAGACTGATGGCGATGTATACCATTGTGAGATTTAGGGTCTCGCTGTATCTGGTTGCGACGCCATAGGCAGAACCTTGAGCGGCAACTATTTCCGGGCGGTTACCATGGTTGTCCATAGTCGATGGGTCACGCTGGTTGTCTACAATTACGCGACCGTCTGAATCTGCCAGGGTTATTCTGGCGATGACGCCTGGTGCAAGGCGCTTTATCTCTTCTGGTGTCAGAAGGCGATCTTCTTCCAACAGGGTAGTCATCAGCGGCGCTAAAGCCAGTGACTGTGCGTGTAACGTTTTTTCGATTCGATCGAACGCATCTCTCTCGACCTCATCTACCACAAAGAAACCAAACACCAGGGTGCTGATGACCAGCGTAATGCCTAAAACTCCCCAGACCTGCCAAAGAAACCGAGGACCAAGCACTAGAAACCTCCGGTATCGTTACTTGTCGGCAAGTCGATAACCAATGCCACGGATTGTCTGAATAAGACTACTGCACTCAGCCAGTTTCTTTCGAACGGCACGTATATGCACGTCGATGTTCCGGTCGACCACAACCACCCCATGTCCAACAACTCTATTGAGTAATTGTTCCCGAGTGAAAGCCCTCCCGGGCTGGGATGCCAACTGGTGGAGGATTTTAAACTCCGTTGCCGTTAGATCTTTGATCTCCCCGGAGACCCTGACCTCATGGCGGGCTACATCAATGGCCAGGTTCTGGATTACAATTCTTTCCTTACCCTGGTCATCTGCTACCGGACCTCTTCGCAATACGGCCTTAACACGAGCAAGCAGTTCTCTGGGGCTAAAGGGTTTTGCCAGGTAATCATCTGCGCCGAGCTCGAGGCCAATGACGATGTCACTTTCTTCGCCTTTTGCAGAAATAATGATGACGGGGATATCTCGCACGATGGGATCAGATTTCATCTGCTGGCAGATCGATAATCCATCCATGCCAGGCAACATGAGATCGAGAATAACCAGGTTAGGTGACTCGTTCCGAATAACGTTCAGACCTTCGTCGCCACGATCAACGCAAACCACGTTGTAACCTTCCCGTTTCAGGTTATAACTAACAATCTCGATGATGTCAGGTTCGTCCTCGATGACGACTATCTTGTTACGATTCATATGACCATACGCCATTCAGACTCAAAGAAACGCGTTAATGTTGTGTCATTGAACCACAAGCCGAGCGAATAGTCGTAAATCGGGTCTTAAGAATTGATTAAGAAACCTTAAAGATCAGCTGGCTGATACTTCCGCTACCCTAGGGCTTTTGGAACGCCAGCACTGCATTGGTGCCGCCAAACCCGAAACTATTGGACATGACCGTCCTTATACCCGCGTTGTCAACCCGTGTGGTAACGATAGGCATGTCACTGAACTCAGGATCAAGGTTTTCTATATTGGCACTGGCGCAAATAAAGTCGTGATGCAGCATAAGCAAAGAATAGATCGATTCATGAACGCCCGCTGCACCCAGAGAGTGCCCGGAGAGTGACTTGGTTGAACTAATTTTTGGAATGTTCTCACCAAAAAGCCTGCGTATCGAAGACATCTCTGAAGGATCACCAACGGGTGTGCTGGTGCCATGTGTGTTGATATAGTCGATTGGCGCATCAACGGTGTTCATCGCAAGCCTCATGGCCCGTTCTCCACCTTCACCTGACGGAGAAACCATGTCCTGGCCATCTGATGTCGCGGCATAGCCAACGACCTCGGCGTAGATCTTCGCACCTCGAGCCTTGGCGTGTTCCATTTCTTCAACAACGACAAACCCCGCTCCACCGGCGATGACGAAGCCATCCCGATCTTTATCGTAGGCACGGGATGCCGTCGCAGGCGAATCATTGCGTGTTGACAGGGCGCCCATGGCATCAAACAACGAGCTCATTGACCAGTGTTCTTCTTCGCCTCCTCCAGCGAAAACAACATCTTGTTTGCCCAATTGAATAAGCTCGACCGCATGGCCGATACAGTGAGCACTGGTAGAGCATGCGGATGTAATCGAGTAATTAACACCTTTGATTTTGAATGGCGTTGCAAGACAGGCGGAGACAGTAGAACTCATTGTCCTGGTGACGCGATACGGACCGATTCGCTTAAGGCCTTTCTCGCGTAGAATGTCAGCAGCCTCGATAAGGTTTGAGGAAGACGCTCCTCCGGAGCCGGCAACTATGCCACTACGCTCATTCGAAACTTCTGATTCTTCAAGGCCTGAATCGTCAATCGCCTCCTGCATTGCAATGTAGGAGAATGCAGCGGCATCACCCATAAATCGACGAAGCTTACGGTCAATCATCGATTCAGCGTCGATTTCAATACTGCCCGCGACGTGGCTTCGAAGCCCCATCTCTTTGTAGACGTCCTGAAACTTGATTCCTGATTTCGTTTCCTTCAGGGAAACCAGGGTTTCAGCAATGTTGTTGCCCAGCGGGGAAACGATACCCATTCCTGTAATTACGGCTCTTTTCATTGTGTTACTCAAGTTTTTATCACCCAAAATCGTCTAGTGAAGTAAACAATCCAACTTTTACATCTTCAGCAGTGTATATCTGCTCGCCGTCAACCAGGACTCTACAGTCAGCAATACCTAACAC
>JABBBA010000188.1 GCA_018607685.1 K189A clade bacterium
AACCTGGGAGACGCCATCGTATGGTCCGATCGTAACAAAAGGTCCCGCAAAAAAGTCCTGGTTCTCGGTCGCCGTAAGCAGCACTTCAACGGTTTGATTAGACGAGCCGCTATTACCTATTCCTGGGACATTTAAGGTGAGTGTTGAGCCGGCAATAGAGATGCTCGGGTCGGTGGTGAAGTACAAATCACTGAAGGCTCTGGAAGCTACATCACCAAAACTTACCTGCTCGCTCATCAGTGTCCGGTCACTGACCGAGCCGTCCTCCAGTAACAGGAAAGTAATGTGGTAGGTTCCATTGCTGGGTTGGTTCAGTGAGGTCTGGTAAGCCGTCTTATTGATCTGGGTATTGGCGGAAAGACTGGGCGAAATGGCTAGTTGACCAAGATACTCCGACGTCGAAGAAGCAAAGTAGTCGCGATCAGAATGCGCGTATGCGGCTAAGGCCAGCTCGCCGGTGGCACTGCTGCCTCTGTTGATGACGCCAAATGAGCTGATGGTGGAGCTCGAAGAAGCTGCTTCCAGTGTGCAGGGGCAAACTAGCTCCAGGTCAGGTCCGTCCCTGCCGGCGGCAAGTGAGTCTCCGATCATAAGCAACAGCGTCAGGAATACGGCTGTGCGTATCTGCATCTCTAAACCCCTTCTTCTTTATTTGGTACTTCCGGTGGCTGGATTTTCTTTTCCGGTACAACATAATCCGGTTGTGAGAAATCGAGGCCCTCGTTGATGGTCTTAACGGAGATAATCCTTCCTGTGCCATCCCGTACTTCTAGTTGATAGCGACCCGTTTCTGTCTGGATCGTACCGAAGGTCTGAAATTCCCCAACGGTGAAAACAAACCGGTGACGGCCATCCAGGAACCCCGTAATCACACGATTGCCTGATGGGGTTGTACTCGCTTCTGTGATGAGTCCTTCGTGAACACTATCTTCCTGTGGCACAAATATCGCAATCTCGTCACCTCCATTGAGGTTAGACAAATCGTTCATGTTCACAGACATGCCTTTCCCGTCTGTTGAAATTGATGACGGTAGAACGATAAGAGATGCAGTTCCCTGGTAGACGGATGGTGGAGTTTGCTGGAAGGTGTTTGATTTCGCAGGAGCCGCTTCTTTTTCCAGCGGGCGGGACATTTCAGGCTCTTTGATGTTCGGCCACAACAGGATTAGGCCGACCATTGCGACCAGAGCAAGAACTGCTGCCGCGATCCATTTCATTGGCATCTGCGATCCACGGTTGTGCGCACTAATTTGTTCTGTGGGCCTACCTTATGCGGCATCATTTTCTCAGGAAAATTCGGGGTTTTAGGAGGCTAACATCCTTACCCATTGGGCATCAATGCTCCAGATGTGAGGCAAACGCGTGTTTTTCTATCGGCCTCGATATCAGGCGCCTGAGTGGTCCGGCCAACTGGGCCAGCAATTTGTTGGCTCCCTTTGGATAAACCTCGATCACTGGATATAGATCAACTAATCAATCCTGAAACTCGCCTACTATTAAAAATTGATTAAGGAGATAGAGATGATCTACGAAGTACAGGGCGACATTCTTTTAACTGGGGCGCAGGCGATCGTTCACGGTATTGCTGCCAACGATCCGATGAATCAGGGATTAGCGATGTCCCTTCACAAGAACTACCCGGCCATGCACAAGGATTTTCATCATTACTGTAAGACACAGCACCCTAAAACCGGCGATGCCTGGGTGTGGGGTGGTGCAGGGAATGTTCGAATTGTGAATCTGATTACCCAGGAAGGTGGTTATGATCACGGCAGCCGACCCGGCAAGGCGACGGTGAAGTCTGTGAATGACTGCCTGAAGTCTCTGGCGAAAATTGTTAAGGAGGAAAAATTCACTTCGATTGCATTGCCGCGCCTCGCGACCGGCGTCGGTGGACTTGACTGGGCCGATGTAGAGCCTGTCATTCGCCAACGATTGGGTGAGCTGGATATTCCGGTGTTTGTATACGTGGAATATCATGATGGCCAGAAGGCGAAAGAGCCTGGTCTGTAGGCTTATTCTATGCCGCGTCCTTGCTGAAACGCGCGGCGAACCATTTGCCAATCGTCGTCTGGGGATTTGTTCTTCCTGTCATAACGTAGGTCAGTGCGACTTCGTTTTGCAGGTTCCACTTCATCCGTGATTCATTCGCAGCCGTTCCTGCGAATAAGATGCGGTCACCCAGATGACAGGGCGTATCCAGGTCAGGCATGCAAAAAGCACCCAGGGAATTGGAAAAGAGTAATGGCAATGCAGCGAACCTGTACGTTCTGTCCGTGTGATCAGCTAATAAATGCCGCAGCAGCACAGCTTCCCCGGTGGCAAGCTTTTCTGTAACCGCGTGTGCTTCATTGCTGCGAATGGTCACAGCCCAGATTTGCGGCATTCGATGGTTTGAAATCTGGCGCAGCTGATCGGCCAGGGACCTGGCCCACAAATCATCATGCGCCCGGGCAAGGCTGAGGAAATCATCTACAAGGCGATTGGTCAGCAACGTCCTGATCTTGTTCACCAAAACATCACTCGGCGCCATTACCAGATCCGCAAGTGAAGTCGAGAACAAGTCCTTGTTTGAATGTTCATTTTGCCTGGCAATTACAAACAGGTTCGGGTTTAACTCCAGCGCGGTGACAACGATGGACAGGTTGTTGGAATCATCGTCGGCGCCTGCCACGATTCCTGCGGCATTTTGAATGTCTGCTTCATTCAGTGTGACGGCCTCGGTACCTAACCCACACAAGGTTTCCTCCGGTTGACCCGGTATGAGCGCGTTAGGTTCGATCACCTGAACCTCAAGCCCCTCACGGACAAACTCCCTGTAGAGGGCCTGCCCGAACCGTCCAAACCCGCAGATAATCCAGCGGCCCTTTGGAACTTTGATCAGTTCAGCTAATTTCCCTCTGGAGTCATCATGGAACCACTGGCTCAGGAGGTACTGGTGAGGTGAATGAATGGCCAGTCCGAGTGAAGAGGCGAAGGTGTCAAAGGGGTCAATGATATGATCGGTGCCAAACGAGGCCAGGTTGGCCTCCACCTCGTGCGAGTCAGCCCGACAGACAACTTTCAGATCAGGATTTAATACCTTGGCGGTGATCGCTATGTGCAGGTTGGCAGCATTGTCATTTGTGATTGCAACCACTCCTTTACACATTGGGTGATTGACGCCTGCAAGCTGCATATATTCCGGGTTGGACGCGTCCGCGCAGATGCCTGGTACATTCAAAGGAAAGTCCGTCAATGTCAGTGCGTCCAGCCGGTCCTGCTTGATGTCAATTACCGTTGCAGAGTCAAGGTTCAGCAGCAGAGCGTCGACCAGCTTGCTGCCGGTGTCGCCATACCCACAAACCAGGTAGAAAGGCTCCGTTAACAGTTGCACCTGGCGGGAGAACTGGTATTCCAGAAGTGCCTTTTGCAGAGCCTCATTCTGCAGCAGGCCAATAAGTCTGCCTATGGTGTATATCCAGGTTGCGACGGTGATGAAGACAAAGACCAACGTCCACATTCTCTGCGCATCGGTGAACGGGTAGGGTATTTCTCCGAAGCCGATCGTCGTCCCCATAAAAGAAACGAAGTAAAAGGCATGGAAAAAATCCATGTGCCAGACATTTCCCTGATCATCGACACCTGGAATGATCGTCAGACCAAAGGTGGCGATGGCGTACACGAAAGACAGCAGGAGTAAAGGCGCCCGCATTCTCCGTAGAATCAGGAAGGTAATGGAGTTCATAATTGCAGTCCTAGCGGCGCAACATAACCGTTTCGATCACCAACAGTGTCACGGAAACCGTGTTTGCTATCAGTGCACCACCGGCCAGTGAAACAATACTGGACATCGCTGCGGGGTTAAGTCCGGTCATGGAAATATGGACCGCATAGGCCCAAACACCCGAAGCAGCAACCAGCTGTATCATCGCAACCAGGCTGGTCGCGAGTAGCACTGCGCCTATGTGCGAGCGATCGCCAAACTTCAGGATCGTTGCAACCGCATTTACAAAGATCGCGGCATAAAGCTCAAAGACATGATGATGTGCGGGGTTTTCGATATCACCCACAAAGAAACCAAAATTCAGTGTTAACGCCAGAATGATAGTAAAGGCGAAGATGACTTTCTCAAGATTCATTGACCCTCCTTCAGGACCTGTTTCCATCACTATACTTTACTTCATCTGTAGCGGGTCTGATGCGGGTCATCGAAACCCGGTACAGATGAATATGGTGGCTAATAGAGCCTGGCCAATCCTTCGAGCACCGGTGTCCTCCAATCAACGACATAGATCACACGTTCATCCTGAAGAACAGGCGCGCAGCACAGGCCGAACTGATCAAAAAGGCGTGAGCAGTAACGCACATCCATTTCTCCGGATACCGATACGACGGGCCTGCTCATGATTTCATAGGCATTTACGCGGTCCGGGTGTTGGTCTTTAGCCAGCACCTTTTTTGCGATGTCCGAGAGCAGTACGATACTGTACTCGTCGTTGTCATTACGTTTGTTTACAACAAGCGCGATGACTGATTCTTCCTTTAGCGCAGTTAATGCTTCGGTGCCTCGTTTAATTTAAAGCTTCATTTGCCTCTTATCTTCTGGTTAACCCCTTACTAGTGCCTGATGTCATAAAAAGCGTTGAACACATCGCCGTCAAACGGGATGACCTTGAAGTTCGTTAGACCCGCCGCGTTGGTCATCGCGCGCGCTTTTTGTTCATGGAAGCCGAGTGTGCCGAGGCCGGCGCCATCAGGTGTTGAGAGTCCAGCGGACATGCAGACCAGAACAGAAAACGAGTAGGCCAGTGTCGCCATTGGATTGTCCCGGCGGTTTTCCGCGAACGTGGGAAACCCTTTTACATCAGCGCAGAGCCAGGAGCCGTCGGGTTTAAGTGAGTTTTTAATGGCATCAATCAGTTGTGCTGGATGCGTAGAGTCGTGCACGACATCAAAGGTGGTGATGAAATCGACAGAACCGTCTTCGGGAAGAGGATCAAAGACAGGGTTATGAAGTTTGATATTCTTTACGCCGGCCGCGGCAATGTTCGCTCGGGCTCGCTCAAGGGCATGCAATGAAATGTCGTAGCCGATGAAATTACTTTCGGGGAAAGCCTTGGCCATGGCAATGGTTGATGTGGCGCCACCGCAACCAACATCGGCAACGCTTGCGCCGGCGGTCAGACGTTCGGTGATGCCATCAAGGCGGGGTAACAACGCGGGAACAAGATAGTCTGTCTGGAACTTGCGGCTCATTCTTTCGATACCGCAGGCGCAGCCTTCTCCCTTGTCATCAAAGCTCTGACCAACGCCGGAACGAAAACAATCAGGCAGGTGTTCTACCGTATCGAACATGGCGACAACAGACTGAATCATGCCGCCCATGTAAGCCGGGTGATCTTCTTCAGCCAGAACGGCTTTGCCTTCCTCGCTCAGAAAGAAAGTGTTTCCTGCTTCGTCATACTCTATCTGGCCAATGCAGGCCTGTTGGTACAACCATTCCCTGACCCAACGCTCTGAAAGGTTGGTGGCTTCGGCCAGGTCAGTGCTTTGCATTGGACCTTTTTCTGCCAGCGAGCGATACAACCCAAGCTGATCGCCAATCATGGTCAGTGCGCAGTTCAGCCCACCCGTGACGCTGTTTGATACGTTGCCTGCGAAGGCCTGCAGTGCTTCTGGATTACGGTCTGCCATAGGAATCTCTTTTAGAGTGGTGAATTGAGCTTACTACAGGAATCCTATTGAGCGAATTGGCTTTCATCCCCTCGACGGAAGATAACTTGATGAGGCTCCGGTGTTTGATGATTGTCCTGATTGAGGTTGGCCCGGTAGATTACCACCTGTTTACCTGAGACGGTTTATGCAGGAAAGCCGTCATGGTTGAGCGCGTCAGCTTCGAGAAATCACTCCAGATAATTTTCCCTGACCCTATTGAATACTTCATCGTTGATGCCAATGCTCTGAAGATATTCAAGGGGACCACCCCAGTGTTCTTCGAGTCCATCAAGAAAATCACCGATAGCCTCATCCGGTACCCCAGCGGCCCGCATCATGTCTTCCCGGCTCATTCCCTCAGGTAAACCAATATGCTCTTCGATGAAATCGACCTGACGTTCGACGTCGCGATTGGTGAGCTGGTAGTCAGCTTCGATCCAATCTCGTTCGACCCCCAGTACCGATAGCAGGAACGCGGTTGAAACACCTGTACGATCTTTACCGGCGGTGCAATGAAGCACCAGGGGTCCGGTTTCCTCGTCCGCAAAAATGTTAAACAGGCTGATCCAGGCGTCTGGGCCAAACTCGAGGTAGCCAAGATATCGTTTGCCTGATATCCCGGTGTCACCGACAAGACGACTGAGCGTGTCGGTGCCGCCGTCCGGTATCACTGGAATGTTGAGGTGTGCAGCACCCATGTTGACGAGCGGTCCCTTTCCCTGATCAAGTATTTCCTCCGGTTTACGCAGGTCGACCTGCGTTTTTATATTCAGTGCCTTTAAGGCTGCAAGATCGGCTGCAGTCATCCGGTCCTGCCG
>JABBBA010000220.1 GCA_018607685.1 K189A clade bacterium
GTTCGAATCCCGCCGATTCAGCACCTGCCTGAACGATCCACCGCCGTAGGCCATTTCAATGACATTGAAAGTCTTATGGTCTATGAGGATGATCATCTGCTTATTATCAATAAACCGGCCGGTATGGCTGTTCATGGTGGTAGTGGGGTCAGTGTTGGCGTCATCGAGTCCCTACGACATGCCAGACCCGAGGGAAATCGTCTTGAGCTGGTGCATCGTCTGGATCGGGGAACCTCAGGTTGCCTGATGGTTGCAAAGCGGCGTAGCTACCTGAGATTGTTGCAGGATGCGTTGCGTAAACCCGGGCAGATCAGGAAACATTACCTGGCGGTAGTACACGGCAGGTGGCCCAGGAAGATGGTACAGATAGAACAGCCGTTACTGACGAGCTCTAATGCAGGGAAGGAGCGCATCACACGGGTTAACGGCCAGGGTAAGTATGCGGTGACAGACTTTTCCTTGCTTGAAGCCAATGACGAACTATCTATTGTCAGGGCTTCCCCAAGGACGGGTCGAACTCATCAGATCAGAGTGCACGCTCGATGGGCCAGACATCCTTTGGTCGGAGATACCCGCTACGGGGACCAGACGTTGGATCAAACATCAGGGATTGAAGGGCGGCTTATGTTACATGCGGCAGAACTACAGATTCCTGCTCTGGGTGATAGACCTGCGATCCATGCGAAGGCGCCCATGGATGAGGACTTCTTGCTTAAAGTGAATTCTAGCTTCTCAACCAGATCCTATTATATTCAATAGCTTAGATGTTCTTCCTGAAGTCAAAAACACTGTAGGAAAAAGACTGGAGCGCTTCAGATAACAACATAAGTGGTAGCCCATAGAGTGAATTGATATCCCGCCCGCGGGTATCCTGGAGCAAACTGATTCCCGCCTGCTCTACCTTTATAGAGCCGGCGCAATCGAGGGGTTGGTCCAGTTCGATATAAGTGTCGATTTCATCACCGGACAGTCTCCTGAAGCGGCATGCATAGTCTTCCACGGCACTGAAGGTTTGCCCATCACTGGCAATTAGCGCCAGTGAAGTGCTGAAAGTGACCCAGCAGCCACTAAAAGCAGCGAGTTGAAGCGCAGCTTTCTCGGGCGTTCCTGGTTTGCCGTAAAGCGTGCCATTTAGGTGGCAAACCTGGTCGGAACCGATACAGATCCAATTTGCTTCGTTTTGCAGTTGATCGGCGACTGATCTGGCCTTAGAGACCCCTAACCGTAAGGCCAGCGCACGCGGCTCCTCGCCAACCTCGGCGCTCTCATTGGTGTCGGGTTGCATCTGGGTAAATGTGACACCCAGGTTGTTAAGGAGTTGTTTTCGGTAGGGAGAAGTAGAACCCAGAACCAGGCGTGGATTAATCATAGGAGAAGTGCTTTTCGGTATTGGGATGGCCATCCCCAGTTAACGTGTAAAATCATCATCGGTGAAGCCCTTTTCGGCATCGAGGTGAACATCCGGATTAAAGTGCCAAATCCACATATCTTACTGAATCTCTGCAATTTTCTTTTGACACCTCATGGGCGACTCCCTAAGATGCGCCCGATATGTTAACAGGGCCTATCCCAGAGCGGGTTGACCATCGTAAGCTTGCTAATCAAGCAGGGCTTATAGAGGGTTCGCTACCCATCCAGTGTTTTCACCGATTCGGTGAAATGCTTGTTGAAGGGGGAGGTGAAGTACGTCTTCGGCTCGAGTTCAGTAAGGGTGATTTCGGTAGTACCAGCGTAAATGGATCAGTGGCCACAGAGGTCTGTCTGATTTGTCAGAATTGCATGCAGCAGTTCATACGATCAGTCACCTGCGATCTTGCACTGCAAATCGTCTCTGACGAGTCCAAACTGGAACGATTGGCTGAAGTTGGCGATGTTATCGTCATGCCAGACAAGGTGATATCGCTAGCAGAGCTGGTTGAGGATGATTTGATCCTGGCGATGCCGATGATTTCCCGGCATGAAGAGGGTCAATGCCCTGGTACAGACTATGAGCAGGAAGAGATAGTCCTGCCGGATGTTAAGGAAGAACAAAATACCTATCGACCTTTCGCTGATTTGGCGAAGACGATAGATAACCAGAACACAGAATAGGTGGAGAGCTGACATGGCTGTTCAAAAGAGTAAAGTTACACGGTCCCGCAGAGGGCAACGCAGGTCTCATGATTCACTGAGTGGACCGACTTTGTCTGAAGATTCAACAACCGGAGAAACGCATCGTCGTCATCATGTGACAGCCGATGGTTTCTATCGGGGTAAGAAAGTCGTACACCAAAACGACGATTAGGCCGATTGGTACCGTTCGTGACCCGTATGGTGCCTATATCCTATGACTAAATTAGCATTTGTCTTTCCGGGCCAGGGCTCTCAGGAAGTCGGTATGCTGCAGGATGCACGCGATGCATGTGCAGACCTGTTTGCTGAGGCATCCTCGGTTCTTGGCTATGATCTATGGGATCTGGTTGAAAATGGCCCCGAAGACCAGCTAAACCAAACCGAATTCACGCAACCCGCATTGCTGACGGCTTCCATTGCCTTGTATCGTCTTGCACAGGCCCAGGGGCTGCCCTCACCAGATGTCGTCGCCGGACATAGTCTCGGCGAATATTCTGCGCTTGTTGCCGCGGGTGTGCTGCAATTTGCAGATGCCGTGATGCTTGTCCAAAAAAGAGGCCAGTTCATGCAAACCGCAGTTCCTGTAGGGGAAGGCGGAATGGCAGCTGTGCTTGGACTTGATGATGAGCAGGTCAGGGAAGTTTGCGCTGCAGCATCTCAGGGAGAAGTTGTTCAGGCTGTTAACTACAATGCACCCGGACAGGTTGTCATCGCAGGGAACAACGCCGCAATCGAGCGAGCGATTGTGGGCTGTAAAGAGGCCGGTGCGCGTCGCGCAATGGCACTCTCGGTTAGCGCTCCGTTTCACAGCGCATTGATGAAACCTGCAGCGGAAGAGATGGCCAACGTATTGAACGAAGTCAGCTTCGCAAAACCTACTATGATTGTCGTACAGAACATCGATGCGGCAGTGCACGATGACCCTGAAGAGATCAGGGTAAATCTGGTCAAACAGATGTGTGGTGCTGTTCTCTGGACCGATACCGTCCTTAATTTGAAGCAGATCGGTGTAGCAACACTGGTTGAATGTGGCCCCGGCAAGGTGCTGACAGGCCTGACCAAGCGAATCGACAAGTCGATTACGGGTCACAGCATGAATTCTGCAGCCTCTATAGCGACCGTTTCTGAGGCACTTTCTGGGACACCAGACAATGAGTGAACAAAAAGTAGCGCTAGTCACAGGCGCCAGCAGGGGAATCGGAAAAGCGATTGCTGCCCGCCTTGCTGAAGATGGTTTCCTTGTACTGGGTACCGCGACGACGGAAGCCGGCGCAAAGTCAGTTTCCGAGATGCTGGGTGACAATGGAACCGGGTATGTCCTGAATTTGATGGACCGTGATTCTATTGACCAACTGTTTCAGACCATTAAAGAAGCACACGACGCCCCGTTGGTTCTGGTGAACAATGCTGGAATCACCAGGGATAACCTTGCACTGCGAATGAAAGATGACGAGTGGGACGATGTTATCAATACCAACCTGTCCGCGCTGTTCAAGGTAACGAAGCACTGTCTCAGGGGTATGACCAAGGCACGCTGGGGCAGGGTTATTAACCTGACATCAGTGGTTGGGGCCATGGGTAACCCGGGACAAAGTAACTATGCAGCGGCGAAAGCCGGGATAGTTGGATATAGCAAATCCCTGGCTGCAGAGCTTGGGTCTCGTGGTATTACTGTCAATTGTATCGCGCCGGGACTTATAGGCACCGATATGACAGATGAACTCAGTGATGAACAGCGAGGTACAATGCTTGAACGTATTCCGCTTGGAAGACTTGGAGAGGTAGTTGAAGTTGCATCGTTGGCCAGTTTCCTGGCTGGAGAGTCGGCTGGCTACATCACCGGAGAAACGATCCACATTAATGGCGGCATGTATATGAGCTAGGGAACGTCTGATCAGTTGTATCAGCTATTCCTTCTAAAAATATTTAATCACGACCCTTTTTATAGGGGTAGCCGGGTGAAATAACTTGAAGGACCATCCGGCATTTCATTAAACTAGCGCAGTTTGACTGCAACTTTGTAGGAGTAATTCTAGACATGAGCACCATCGTAGAACGAGTGACCAAACTGGTATGTGAACAACTCGGCGTTAAAGAAGAGGAAGTTACTTCCGAAGCATCTTTCGTTGAAGACCTGGGCGCGGATTCACTCGACACAGTCGAGCTAGTCATGGCGCTGGAAGAAGAATTCGAAACTGAAATTCCAGACGAAGAGGCCGAAAAGATTACGACAGTAAAAGAGGCTATCGATTACATCGAAGCCCACAAGTAGTCATAGAAGCTAGAAACGAAGCCGCGATCATCACAGGTGATTGCGGCTTTTTCGATTATGACAATAGTGTTTTGCTAATTGGTTTAATTAGAGGGGTCTCGCGTGTCTAAACGAAGAGTCGTTGTGACCGGCATGGGTATGCTCACGCCATTAGGAGTCGATCTGGAGTCTTCCTGGCAAGGGTTAACTGCCGGTAAAAGCGGCATTGCTCCAATCACAACCTTTGATACCACAGACTTCCCGGTTCGATTTGGTGGTCATGTTCCTGAGTTTGATATTGCCGAATACCTGCCTCCGAAAGAAGCCCGGCGGATGGATGGTTTTATTCAGTTCGGCCTGGTCACGGGTATACAGGCAATGCGAGATTCAGGCCTGGAAGTCACTGATGAGAACAGGGAGAGAATCGGTGTCGCCGTAGGTTCAGGCATTGGCGGAATCGTCACCATTGAGACTTGCCACGATGTTGTTAATACCCGTGGGCCCGGCAAGGTATCACCGTTTTTTGTCCCTTCGTGCATTATCAATATGATCGCTGGGCACCTGTCCATCATGTACGGTCTGCAGGGACCGAATATCGCCATCACCACCGCTTGTACAACAGGTACGCATAACATCGGATTTGGGGCTCGAATGATCGCCTCTGGAGACGCGGATGCAATGGTCGTTGGTGGTGCGGAAAAATCAACCTCGCCAACCACTATGGCCGGGTTCGCAGCCATGAGAGCGTTGTCGACACGTAATGAAGAACCTGAGCTCGCTAGTCGTCCCTGGGACAAAGACAGGGACGGGTTTGTCTTGAGTGATGCGTCTGCGGTGCTGGTATTGGAAGAATATGAACATGCAAAAGCTCGAGGCGCCAGGATCTATTGTGAACTCGCTGGTTTTGGGATGAGTGCGGATGCCTCACATATGACCTCTCCCTCAGAAAACGGGGAGGGTGCGGCCCGCGCAATGCGCAATGCACTCAAAGATGCCGAAATGCCGGCCAGTGACATTGGTTATATCAACGCACATGGCACGTCCACTCCACTGGGCGATATCGCAGAAACCATGGCGGTTAAAACGGTGATGGGTAATGACGCCGGTAAAGTCGCGGTGAGCTCAACTAAATCCATGATTGGACATGCGCTGGGTGCAGCCGGGGCGGTTGAGGCTGTCATCTCTGTCCTTGCCCTGCGCGACCAGGTAGCCCCGCCCACCATCAACCTGGACAACCCCGACGAGGGGTGTGACCTGGATTATGTGCCGCACCAGGCGAAGGAGATGCCAATCAAAGCATCTCTCTCGAATTCATTTGGATTTGGCGGCACGAACGGGACGCTGATATTCAAGCAGCTGGATTGACGCATCGCCATGCCCGCTAATTTCGTCAAGCTGGTTCTGGCAGCTACCCTGACGTTGCTGGTCCTGTCTGGTCTGCTTGCGGTCTATGTCTACCATGAGCTTTCAGTCCCGGTTTCCAGGGACGCCGTCTTCACAATAGAACCCGGCAGTAATCTCTCGGCCATTACAAAGCGTCTAACTGGAGATGGGCTGTTACCCATCGACGACATTGTATTCAAGGCATTCGCGCTGCTTACGCGCGATTCGGGCTCAATACAGGCCGGTCAATATCAACTGAAGGCAGGAATGCCAAGCCAGGGTGTGTTGGCACTGTTTCGTTCCGGAAAAGTCATCCAGTATCGCATCACCTTCCCTGAAGGTCTGCGTGTTGTAGAATGGCTGGCAAGACTTCAGGAAGCGCCATTCCTTATTGCTAAAACGCCTGAAATGACCGCGGAGGAACTGAGCCAGTCACTAGGGCTGGCGTTGGAGCTCGAAGGCAGGCTGTTCCCTGATACCTACCAGTACATTCTGGGCGACTCGGACCTGGATATCCTGACACTTGCGGCCCGCAAAATGAGTGAGGTTCTGGAGAGCGAATGGAACGGGCGAGCGATGACGTCGATTTCAAGTCCCTTAGAGGCATTGATTCTGGCATCTATGATAGAAAAGGAAACAGGATATGGTCCTGATCGGGAGAAGATCGCTTCAGTGTTTCACAACCGACTCGCTATAGACATGAAGCTTCAATCAGATCCAACGGTAATCTTCGGTCTGGGTGCCGGCTTCGATGGAGACCTGAAA
>JABBBA010000037.1:0-1666 GCA_018607685.1 K189A clade bacterium
ATGACCCTGTTAAATTGTTCACGTTGTCCCGCATAAGTTACGGCCTGGTCGAGAGCACACTGCGCAGCGCCCAGAGTGTCGGCACTCAGTGAAACCAGTCCCGCATCAAGGGCAACCCTGAATATATCAGGATCATCGCTGATCAATTCTGCCTCTACTTTGTCATAGGTCAGCTCGCAGGTTGACCTTGTTCGATCAACCGTCGTCAAGTTCGATCGGATAAGTCCACTTGCGTTTGCGTCGACGAGGTAAATTGCCTGGGCGCCGCTGGAGACCAGATAATAATTCGCATCAGCATCCAGCGCGAAAAGCGACTTGCCTGAAAGTTTGCCGCCGTCGACGGACAATCCTGCATCATTCCTGGCGCCGATACCTTCTGCAAATGCGATCCCGATTCGGATTTCACCGGTTGCAACCGACCCCAGTAAGTCTTCACGTCTTGCGGCTGCCTGCATGGTCGCCGGAGCGATGACGGCCGAGCTGATAAAAGGGGAAGGTGTGACGTGATGGCCGAGAAGCTCCGAGACAACAGCGGCGTCCAGGCTGGAAAGCCCAAGGCCGCCATTGGCTTCACTAATCAGCAATCCCGGTATGCCAAGGTCAGTCAGGCCGCTCCACGCGTCAGCATCATTCGATTCTCCTGCGGCGATTTTCCGAACCACATCCAGTGGCACCTGTTCTGACAGAAAGCGGTTAACAGAATCCTGCAGGAGTATTTGTTCTGAAGATAATCCAAATTCCATGAGTTGACTCCTATGAGGCGTTTGTTTTGGCTGCGGGTTTCGGCTCTCTGGGCATGCCAAGTCCACGTTCGCTGATGATGTTCTTCTGGATCTGTGAAGTTCCTCCTCCGATGATCAGTCCCAGATAGAACATATACTGGTATTGCCAGGAACCGTTTCCACGAAGGTGCGGGTTGTCGCCATAGGCGAGACCTATCTCACCCATCACATCGACAGCAAGTGCTTCCAGTTCATGCCTGAGTTCAGTACCCAGCAGTTTGACGACCATGCCTGCCAGTTTTGCATCCTGGCCTTTATTGATACGTGCTGACAAAAGGCGCATGTCGTTGCATTTCATGGCAAGCACCCGTCCCTGGATTTTCATCAGGCGATCCCGAAAAACAGGATTGTCGATGACTCGCTCACCGTTAACAGATTCTGAGTTCATTAGTTTGATCACACCATTGAGGCGAGACAGGGCCGCATCAGGGGGCGCCAGCGAACCGCGTTCATGGCCAAGGATGGCGTTGGCAACCTGCCAACCCTGACCAAGCCCACCCAGACGCAAACCATCATTCACCGGCAGGTCTTCGAAAAGGACCTCGTTAAAGCCAGTCTCCCCTGTCATCTTAATGAGCGGCTTAACGGTCACGCCCTTATTCAACGCTGAGCTAATAGGCACAACAAAATAAGATAGGCCGCCGTGCTTTTCCGTCTTGTCTGTGCGCAGCAGGATAATCATCCATGCGGCGAAGTGAGCCAGCGAAGTCCATACCTTGTGGCCGTTGATTATCCAGGCATCGCCATCACGCTGTGCGAAGGTCTGCACGCTGGCCAGGTCTGAACCCGAGCCTGGCTCACTAAAGCCCTGACACCAGATGTCTTCACCAGAGAGCAGACGCGGCAGCAAATGTTTCTTAAGCTCTTCCTGGCCATGGTGCAAC
>JABBBA010000037.1:1676-6472 GCA_018607685.1 K189A clade bacterium
TGGCGTTGGCAACCTGCCAACCCTGACCACGTTGTCCGACGATCTGATCTTTTGGTACTCGCACATCCGTGAAAAACACTTCATTGAAATTACGGTCGCCGGTCATATCAACCAGTGGTCGAACGTCGATACCCGGTGTGTCCATGCGAAACAGGAGAAATGAGATCCCCTGGTGCTTGGGTGCTTCAGGCTCGGTTCTGACCAGGCAGAATATCCAGTCGGCCAAGTGCGCAGTGCTGGTCCAGATTTTTTGTCCGTTGATGACCCATTCGTCACCGTCGAGCTCTGCTTTGGTGGTGAGGCTGGCAAGGTCACTTCCAGCGCCGGGCTCAGAATATCCCTGACACCAGACCATTTCGCCGTTGATCGTCGGCTTGATGAACTGTTGTTTTTGTTCCTCAGTCCCCATCTCCAGCAGCACAGGGGTCAGCATTGAAATACCCTGACCACCAAGGCCGGTACTGATCTGCGCGGTTGAGAATTCTTCAGCAATGATTCTGGATTTGATGATGTCGGGTTCTGCGCCGAACCCGCCGTATTCCTTTGGAATAGTGCGCGCGGCATAGCCGTTTTCGATGAGAATCTTTTGCCAGGCGATTGCCTCTGCGTTTCCCATGCCGCCCTGTTTCGGGGATTCATCGCTGTTTGTCGCAATGAACTGTTGTACCTCTGAACGAAACTCGTCGTACTCGGCACCAAAAGAGAGATCCATAACCGTCAGTAATCCTGTAAAAAACTGAACGGTTAGGCTATCACAGAGTCAGGTTGTGTGGGGCGAACCTATTTGCCAGAGACACCGACTTCATTCTGGATACGCTCCAGATATTCCCGAAGGCTGGGGTATCCATTGGCGATATCACCGAGCCAGGTGGCGGGTTCATTGTCCATAAAGCCTGACAGCATGCCTGCAACCACGAAATCAAAGGCCGTCAGGCGCTCTCCGACAATGTAATGCTTGCTGGAAACGATATCCGCAATGGCCTGTAGGTCTCGTTTGGCGAAACCTTTTTGCTCTTCCATCGTGTGGCGGCCAAGGCCATGTAAGTCGTAGGTTTGTGCTACGGCCTTGCGGGCACCATTTGATGCGAAGCCGCGAAATAACCCGGGTACAAACCCAAAGAAGTCACGGACGATATTTGGGAACCACTTATCATCTAACCAACGGCTCGCCACGCCCATCCAGTAGAGGTGATCTTCAGCCAGTCGAGAGAACGCGACGCCGGTTGCTTTTTCTTCCGGCGTTAAGCCTTCATAGAGTTTCCCCTGAGTCATGGTGTTTAGCCGTTCGAAGATCAGCTCGGAATCGGCGATTCTTTCACCATCGATAAGCAGGTAAGGCAGTTTCCCTTTCGGTGCTTTTCGGGGGTCCTGTTCGGTTTCGTAGTCGAATGCCAGGCCAAGGTGCGTCAATGCCATTTCGACCTTCAGGCAAAATGGGCTGACGTTTCGAAGACCAAATGCGGGTGGTAGTGTGACAAGTGTGATCATTTGAAATCCTTGATAGTTAATTTTCACTGTAACCGAAGGCTGTTGCCAGGGTACTGTCAGTAGTCGTTAAAAACCTTTAGCTGCCGATCAACCCTTCGATCGCAGACTCGACCAGTGCCGCCCCTATCCACGCAAGCGGTGGGATAATGATGTAGAAAAGGAAACGCTGCAGGATCGCGACGTCGATAGGCCAGGTCGCGCAGTCTGCGACCCGCTCTCGTCGTTGCAGCAGAATTTCCAGTTGTTTTATTTCGTCGACCTCGATGCTCTTTGGCGCCCTTTTTATTTGATCATTTAGTTTTCTGAGTTGGTCTGCTTTCGTTTCCTTCATTCTTTTGTGGATTCCCCACATAGGGTAGATAGAAAGATAAAGCATCACGGGAACTGCAATCATCAGCGCCTTAGTGTAATTGTCTGCGCGAAAGCTAAAATCCAGGGATTGAACGGTTGAAAGTGCGAGGCCTCCAGCGACAGCTAGTACGTCGATCAACCCGATCTGGGCGAACGGCCGAAGGTTGGTTGGCTCGAAAATATCGATGGAAACGCTCGCGCTTGCGAGGTTGAACCCGCGGGCGACATGAATGCGCTGAGCAATGAAGCAAAAAAAGACCGACCAGATTAGGATCTGCCCGAATGCGATCACGCGATCCGTTGGGGTCGCTAAAATAAAGTTCAGCCAACCTTTGGTGGGGATATTGAAGAAGATCGCAAACAGGACGCCGGCTACGCCCGCAGGAATTATCAACCTCCAGGGCAGAGTCCTGACTAGTTGGGTCAGCTCTGTGCCAAGGGATAAATCAGTGGCCTGAGCAATTTCTATGGTGCGACGAAAGCTGTAGATACAGTAAACACCGATATACGACGGTAAGAGTGTCACCAGGAGCGTCATCCCTATGAAGGCCTGACCTGATGGAAAGTACCAGGGTGCATTTTCTGGATTCCAGGCGCCTGAAAAATAGTTTAAGGCACAAAGAAGTATGAAAATCGACATTCCTGTGGCAGTCGCTGAATAACGCCACTCGTAGATAAACTGGTGGGACAGTGTTTTCATGTTGAATAGTCTAGCTCAGCGAGTGGGATTGCTGATAGTGTAAAGAGAAACTTGGAGGTTTAGCGATGTCAGAAGTGAAGGATATGGGGGCAGGTATCCAGGGCGGATTCACCATTCCGATGAATGATGCCAGCGAGGCGCTGCATGTTGGCCAGGATGATTTGCCGTGGCTTGAATCCGAAGATGGTTCGAAGATAAAGGTGCTGCATGTTGACCTGAACCTGGGTCTTTGGGTCGTGAAGGCCTTATGGCCCGCGGGGTATGCGGTTCAGACGCACTACCATACCGGTCCGGTGTTCGCCGTGACTCACTCCGGCAGCTGGTACTACAAAGAATACCCGGATCAGGTTAATCGCGCCGGGTCTTACCTTTATGAGCCTGCGCATTCAATTCATACCTTGCTGGTCTCCGAGGACAATACCGAAGATACAGAGGTCTGGTTCGCGATATACGGATGCAATGTGAATATCGATGAAGGCGGCAGCATTCTTGGCATCGTTGATGCCAAGTCGGTACTGCAGACCTATCGTGACGGGTGCAAGGCCGCCGGCCTGGACCCGGCGAACATGATTGTCATGGGTTAGGCTTTGGTACTAAGGTCAGGGTACTTTCCCAGTGCCAGGATCATAAGTGCACCCGTCGCAAAGAACCCGGCGCCAAACAGGAAGCCAATGTTGTAGCTGCCCGTTACATCAAAATTAGTGGCGAATATCATCGGAGCGATGCCACTCGCCAGCGCCAGCGCGGCGTAGAGAACCGAATAAATTCTCGCGTAGTGCAGCAGTCCAAAGTACTTTGCCGCCAGGAATGCCATAAGGTCGAGCTCGGCCCCCGCTGCAAAGCCCAGGAATGCTGCGGCGACACAGGCGACAAAAAAGCCGGGTGCACCTACCAGCATCAGGCTTCCGATCACCGGAAGAGATATTGCAACAGCCGCTACGCCCGGCGCCCAGATTTTATCGACCAGGTATCCGACAATAAGTCGGCCCGCGATAACCGCTATGCCAAACACGCTGATGGCGGTAGCTGCTTTCTGGGCTGGAATACCCTGGTCCTGCAGGGCAGGAATAAGGTTGGGCACCATGCCTGACATGGCGATATAGACCAAAAAGATGGAAACCAACAGCACCCAGAACCGGTAACCCCGTGTTGCGTCAGAAAACGTAATGCCTTGTCCCGAGGCCGTTGCCGCTTCAGTGTCACCCTCAATACTGGCTGCCGGTTTGAAAAAGAAATAAACCAGCGGGCCGGCAAACAGTGTCGGCAGTGCCGCGAGTCCCAGGTAAGCCGTCCGCCAGCCATACTCGGAGGTCAGCCAGACAGTGAGCTGTGGAATGATGATCGCGCAGATGCCGGTACCACTGAGCATAATGCCGAGTGCGAGCCCGCGCTGGGCAAAGAAAATACTGGTGACAGCCCGCGTCCAGGTGACCGGGATAGTGCCGGCACCAAGAAAGGCCATTGCGGTGTAAGTTAAGTAAAGCATCCAGAGTTCGCCATTCTGGAAGGCTGCAAGTACGAGTGCGCAACTCAGTCCCACCAGGCCAGACAGGGCGACCAGCCGAGCGCCGAGTTTGTCGATAATGATGCCGACTAACGGCGCCGTGATGACTCCGGTGCCTGTACTGAAGAGCAGGGCGAGTTGGAATTCTGCTCGCGACCAGCCAAATTCTTCGGTTATTGGCACAACCAGTGCGCCCAAAGAATAGAAGGGCAGCACGATAGAGCTACAAATCACACCCGTTGAGGCAGCAAGCAGTAGAACCCAATTTCTTGTAAGTTCGCCTTTTCTTTACCAGCGCTCTAATGGCCAGCTTCCAAATTGAAAACAAGGGAAATGCAATGAGTTGTAATGAAGCCGCAGCAAAAACACAGGCAATCCAGGAGATTGAGTATCTAAGGCGCTGGTATGCAAGGGCGACGGACCTGATCGGTGTTGCGACGCCTGAGTCCATCGAGCAGGGCAGGGCGATTTATCATCGGATATTTACAGTGGATGCCAAGCTTGATGCCGGACCCGATCGTGAACCGCAGGTTGGTCCTGATGCGTGGGTAACGCTTGTGCTGGGCGCTTTGGGTGAGCTGGGTCCTACCCAGCACCTGATTGGCACACAGCTGGCTGAGATCAAGTCGCTGGAGTTGGACGACGAGTGTAATGTTGTGTCGGGCAGTGCTTATATGGAAAGTTATTTGCAGGCGTGGCACGAGCAGAAGGACGAGAAGGTCTGGCTTTTCCTGGGAACCTACTTCGTTGATG
>JABBBA010000449.1:0-1328 GCA_018607685.1 K189A clade bacterium
GAGCGTGGGTGAGGAGACCCGTCTTGCGGCAATCAGGCGGCTGGTCAGTGAAGCGCAAAACTCCAAACCATCGGTTGCCCGGCTGGTTGACCAGATTACGGCTGTTTTTGTGCCCGTGATTATTCTGGTTGCGTGTTTAACGTTTATGACCTGGTGGCTGGTAGGGCCAGAGCCCCGATTGTCTTATGCGTTTGTGACGGCGATGAGTGTGCTGATTATTGCCTGTCCCTGTGCGCTGGGTTTGGCTGTTCCAATGTCGATTATGGTCGGGATAGGAAGGGCGGCGACTAAAGGCCTGCTGATTAAAAACAGTGAAGTTCTGCAGGTAGCGTCGGCGCTGGATATCGTCGTGCTGGACAAAACAGGCACGCTGACCATGGGCGAGCCTGAGGTGAATACCATTGATGGGCTGACCGTTGAGCACCTTTCTATCGTTTTGGGTCTGGAGCAGCAGTCAGCTCACCCCGTTGCCAAATCGATCGTGAGTGCCTGCCTCGTTCGTCATATTAGCGCTGCAGACGTGACGTCAATTACCGAATACCCGGGTGGTGGTGTTGTGGCGGAATTTCTTGGTGACGAAGTGGTGCTAGGTAGTTTGAACTTTCTGACACAGCGCCGAGTTACCGGTGTACCAGAGGTCACGGGGATCGGAACCGTGGTCGCGCTCGCAGTCGACTCAGCTTACATCGGGCATTTTGTACTTAGCGACAAAGTCAGGGACGGCGCGAGGCAAACCATCCAATCATTGCTTGCCCTGGGAGTCACACCGGTAATGCTCACGGGAGATCGAAAGGTCATTGCCGATGTTGTAGCAGCGGAGGTCGGTATTACCGAGGTCCATGCGGAAGTATCCCCGGAAGAGAAACTGGCGTTGATTCAGTCGTTTCAGGCCGCAGGGCATAGAGTGGCAATGGTAGGTGATGGAATTAACGATGCCGCTGCGTTGTCGGTGGCGGATGTCGGTTTTGCCATGGGACTGGGTTCTGATGTTGCCCTGGAAAGCGCAGACGTAACGCTAAGGAATAGTTCCCTGCAGGGCATCGAGGAGATGATCCGGCTTTCGCGCAAAGTACTATCAAACGTTCGCCAGAACCTGATTGCTGCCTTTGGATATAACATCCTGTTGATCCCTGTCGCTGCAGGCGTGCTCTACCCCTTTTTTGAACTACTGATCAATCCTGCCTTCGCCGGACTGGCGATGGCGCTGTCCTCTGTCACGGTGGTTTTCAACGCTGGCCGGTTGCGGTTTTCCTAGAAATCTTCTGGTAATGTGAATCGACTGCTAACAGCACAAACGTAGGGCGAGATCACGATGCATGACACGATTA